>DATHZU010000172.1:0-6779 GCA_035458445.1 Thermohalobaculum sp.
TCGGCATGGAGACTGGCAGGCGTATCTCGCCAAGTTTCGCCAAGATAAATGTGCTGGTAGGCAATTCCCGAGATCATAAGGATGGCGAGCGAGGCCACGAGCGCAATACGACTCAACCCATTTCTTGCGCTCCGCGCCTCCGGTGCTATCTCTGGCGTTCGCATTAGCGAAAGTGTCGCTTTGGTGGCATGAACTCTGGCCAGGGCGGCGCTGAGAGCTTTATCATGCGTAAGACGCTGAGCCACCTTTGCCTCGTCCGCCGCCGCCAGTTCGCCATCGGCATAGGCGTTGATCAGTTCCCAGTCTCTTTCGCTCAGTTCACTCATTCTGACCTGATCATCCTTCGCGAATTCTCAAGGGGTGGATATTCGTCTCCCCCAATCGTTCAATCATTGCCCGCCGCGCCCGGCTGACGCGGCTCATCACGGTTCCAAGCGGAATGTCGATGACCGCTGCTGCTTCTGCGTAGGTCAGCCCCAAAACGTCAACGAGGCAGAGAATCTCCCGATCCTTCGTGGACAGTTTGGCGAAGGCCTGCCGCACCATCAGTGATTCCAGTGGATCGCGGTCTTCGGTTAGTCCCGCATCAAATAAACGGCCTTGGGCATTAGAAAATTCCCTCCGAATTCGGTCTTTTCTTTTTTTGTCGAGGAACAGATTCTTTATGACGCGGAACATCCAGGGCCGAAGATCCATCGTTTTCCGCGGCGCCGTATCCGAATTCAAGGCGCGCGCAATGGCATCCTGTACGAGATCCTCCGCCAGATCCCTGTCAAGCGAGAGACTGCCTGCAAAGGCCAGCAATTCTGGCCGCAGCGCCATCAGATTTACGCCTAGCCGCTTGGTTCTACCCATCTGAGAACTTGAACCCGAACTTGACGTGATCGTCAATGCGATCAAACCTAGAAATCCTGCGATGACAATTCTGCGCATGAGACAGTCGCGCATCATCCAATCGCGTTGGAGATTTGAGCGGCAACAGGATCTTGTCTGCGCCACAAAGCCCAGGGGAATATTTTTGTAGTTTCCGACGTTAATATGCAGGGACATGAATGTGAGGGAGTTTCTGGGTCGAGACGAACACACGAGATCGTAGGTTCTGTGCCGACCTGGTAATTGGAAGAGTGCCGACCAGACGACGAGCCAACATTTTCCGCGCACTCGCGAACGAGACACGCATCGAGATATTGCGTTTGTTATTGCAGGCCGATGTCTCGGGCCTCAGGAGTGGAGATATCGCCTCGCGATTAGGAATCAATTCTACCTCTGTGTCTCATCACATGTACATCCTCCGCAAGATCGAGTTGGTATATTGTCACAAAACAGTAAATGGTAAATACCATCGCATAAACACCAAGAAAAATATTAATCTGGCCATATTAAATATTGTAACCTAAAAATTTTTTAGAAAATTGTGTCCTGGGATATGAAATATTGTAATTCGGATGGATACTAGTGGCCCATGTTCGCTTCAGATTGCCCAATGCCGTCGCGAATGACGTGGCAGCCAAATAATTCGATGCCAATATCACTACCGCGCCGTCTTCTCTTGGCACAAAGCCGAGGTTGCACCTGCGCGGACGAGCCGTCCGCTTTAGGTTGGTTCTCTGACATTGCCCATGCATTTGTCCTGACCCTCGGCACCGCGTTGCGCGGCGCGGCGCGGCGCCTGGGGTCGAATCGATGCGGCCGCGGGTGGCGATTACCGGGATAAATCTCTGATCCGATAGCGCGGCGCTCGCCATCACCCGTTCCGAATCCATTGCCGGGCTGCTAGAAAACGACCACGGGATACACAAGGCCGCCGCCATGGAAACAGTCCGCACAGTCACCGCCATGCGCACCCGGGTTCATGCCTGGCGCTCGGACGGGCACAAGATCGCGCTGGTGCCGACCATGGGTGCCCTGCATGACGGGCATCTGGGGCTGATCCGGCTGGGCAAGGCCCATGCCGAGCGGGTGGTGGCGACGATCTTCGTTAACCCCACCCAGTTCGGACCCGGCGAGGACCTGGCGGCCTATCCCCGCGGCGAGGATCGCGACTCGGGCATGCTGCGCAGCGTCGGCTGCGACCTGCTGTTCGCGCCGCCCGTCGAGGAAATGTACCCGCCCGGCTTCGCCACCAGGGTCCGGGTCGAGGGGCTGACCGAGTGCCTGTGCGGCGCCACTCGGCCGGGGCATTTCGACGGGGTGTCGCAGGTGGTCACCAAGCTGTTGAACCAGGCGCAGGCCGATGTGGCGGTCTTCGGCGAGAAGGACTGGCAGCAACTGGCGGTGATCCGCCGCTTGGCGCTGGACCTGGACATCCCGACCGAGATCCTCGGCGCGCCGATCGCGCGCGAGGAGGACGGCCTGGCGATGTCGTCGCGCAACCGCTACCTCGACGAGGCGCAGCGCGAGGTGGCGGGGCAGTTGAACCAGGTGATCCGAGCCGCAGCGGCGCGGATCGCGGGCGGGGCCGCGGCCGGGGCCGAGATGGACGCGGCGGCAGGGACCCTGCTGGCGGCCGGGTTCGAGTCGGTGGATTATGTCGAATGCCGTACGGCGGCCGGCCTGGCGCCGGTCGAGCGGTTCGACCCGGCCACTCCGGCGCGGGTCTTCGCCGCGGCGCGTCTGGGCCGGGCGCGGCTGATCGACAACGTGCCGGTCGAGCCCCGCGGATGAACTACCTCAACCTGCCCCCGGTCTGGCTGCTGGGCTTCGTCGCGGCCGCCTGGGGCATCTCGCGCGTGACCGAGCCAGGGCCGCCGCTGTTGGTCTGGGCGGGCGCGGGTCTGGTGCTGGCCGCCCTGGCCCTGATGGGCTGGGCGGTGCTGGCGTTCCGCCGGGCGCGGACCACCATCGTCCCGCGCGAGCGGCCGAGCGCGCTGGTGGCGGCGGGGCCCTACCGGTTCTCGCGCAACCCGATCTACCTCGCCGACCTGGCGATCCTGGCCGGGGCGGCGCTGATCCTCAGGGCGCCGGTGGCGCTGGTGCTGCTGGTGCCGTTCCAGCAGGTGCTGCTGCGGCTCTTCATCCTGCCCGAGGAAGCGGTGCTGGAGCAGGACCTCGGCCAGCCCTACCGCGACTTCAAGGCCAGGGTGCGGCGCTGGCTGTAGCTCATACTCGCGACCAGCGAGGGCGAGAAACACTGCGCCATGACCCCCTCCTGACCTCCCCCTTCCAGGGGGAGGGAACACGTCGCGACATCGGCCCCGTGACCTCCCTCCCCTGCAAGGGGAGGGCCGGGGAGGGGTCATGGCGGATCGGTTGGCGTCGGTGAGCCGCCGATATCAGAAGGCGCAGATATTGCCGCTGGCCACCGCGGCGGCGCAGAACCCGGCCATCAGCACTCCGAACATCAGCTTCTGCTCGAGCGGCAGGTCGGCCCAGACCGGTCCGGTGAAATCCCTCGGCGCGTGGCAGAGGGCGTAGCGGCCGACGATCAGCCTGCCGGGCTCGGTGCCGGGCGGGGTCAGGTCGGCGGGGACGGGCGGGCGGCGTTTCAGCTTGGCGATGTAGTAGTCGGTCACCGCGACCCGGGCTTCGAGCGTGCCGAGATCCACCGGCCCGGTGCCATCGGGGACTTCGAAGCCAAGTCCGGTGCAGGAAAGCGGCCCGATCCCGGCGATGCCGTATTGTCCCGGCGGCAGGTCGTGTCGGGTCGGGGTGCCGTCCTGGAAGTCCAGCTTCAGCGGCTCGGCGCCTTCGCGCACCAGCTCGACCGGGATCGCCTCGCCCGGCGACGCCACCACGTCGGCCTTGCCGGAGAGTTCCAGCGTGAGGGAGGTGCTGCGCGGCGCGGGGTCCGGCTCCGGGCCGGCGGGCGCGGTGGCACAGGCCGCCAGCAACAGCATCAGGGCCGCGCCCGACAGTATTCCGGGAAGGATGCGCATGCCCCCGATATAGGGCGCCGCCCGCGCTGGGGAAAGACGTGACGGGGTTGACAACCGCGGCGCCGCCACCCCCATCTGCCCCCAGCGGCACAAGGGAGGACAGCGATGACCGGCACCGCCGACGCAATCATCATCGGGGCGGGCGTGATCGGGGCCGCCACGGCGTTCGAATTGGCCAAGCGGGGCTGGAAGACGGTCAGCCTCGACCGCAATGCGCTGGCGGGCCACGGCTCGACGGGGGGCTCCTGCGCCATCATCCGGGTGCATTACTCGACGCTGGAGGGTACCGCCTTCGCCTGGGAGGGCTACCACTACTGGCGCGACTGGGCGGACTACCTGGAGGTCCATGACCCGAACGGCCTGGCGCAGTTCCGCGAGACCGGCTGTCTGGTGATGAAGACCCCGCAGAACGGCCGGATGGCCCGGCACATGCAGCATTGCGACGCCCTGGCGATCCCCTACGAGGAGTGGGACCGCGACCGCATCCGCGCGCGTCTGCCGATCTACGACCTGGCCGGATATCACCCTGCCAAGCGGCCCGAGGACCCCGGCTTCGGCGAGCCGACCGGGGGGAGCCTGGACGGCGCGGTGTTCTTCCCTACCGCCGGTTACGTGACCGACCCGGCGCTGTCGGCGCAGAACCTTGCCCATGCGGCACGGGCCAAGGGGGCAACGTTCCGCTTCGGGGCGACGGTGGCGGGAATATTGCGGGACGGCGGCCGGGCGAAAGGGGTGCGCCTCGCCGATGGCTCGGAGGTTCACGCGCCCGTGGTGATCAACGTCGGCGGCCCGGCCTCGGCCCGCATCAACGCCATGGCCGGCGTGCTGGACGACATGACCATCACCACACGGGCGCTGCGCCAGGAGGTGGTGCATGTGCCGAGCCCCGAGGGCTTCGACTTCGAGCGTGACGGCATGGTGGTCTCGGACAGCGACATCGCCTGCTACTGCCGGCCCGAGCATGGCAACCACATCCTGATCGGCTCCGAGGACCCGCCCTGCGACGCCCATCAATGGGTCGACGACGACACCGACTACGACCGCGACTTCACCGAGCAATGGCGGGTGCAGGCGCTGCGCTACGGCCAGCGCGTGCCCTCGCTGGGCATTCCCTCGAAGATGCGCGGGGTGGTGGACCTCTACGACGCCTCGGACGACTGGATCCCGATCTACGATAGGTCATCCCTGCCGGGCTTCTACATGGCCTGCGGCACCAGCGGCAACCAGTACAAGAACGCACCAATCGCGGGGAAGATGATGGCCGCGCTGGTGGAATACTGCGAGGCCGGGAACGATCACGACACCAGGCCGCTACAGTTCCGCCTGCCCTATATCGGCCGGACGACCGATGCGGGTTTCTACTCGCGCAAGCGCAAGATCAACAGCGAGTCGAGCTTCTCGGTTCTCGGCTGACCGGACCCCGGGTCACCAACCGAGGTGCCGCAGGCCGCCGGGCGAGGTAGGGCCGGGTGACGTCCGATCCCGCCCGCGTCAGGGCGACAGCCAGCGTACCGTGCCGAGATCGGAGATCTCATAGCCGCCCAGCGCCGTGGCGCGCTCGGCGAAGGCGGGTGTGCGGGCGAAGGCCAGCAGGGTCTGAACCGGCGGCGTGAACCAGGCGCGGCGGTCGGCCAGCAGGTCGAAGCGTTCCTCGACCAGCGGCACGAAGCCCAGCCGGAACTGCCGCGCCATGGCCTGGAGCCCGATGGCGGCCTCGGCCTCGCTGGATGCGACGGCGGCGGCGGCATCGGTCTCGGTGCGCGCGAGGCTGGGGACGGCAGTGTAGTCGCCCGGGGCGAGCCCCGCCTCGGCGGCCAGCCGGTCGAACAGGGTGCGGCTGCCGGCGCCGGGCTGGCGCGAGACGACGCGGTGGCCCCTGAGGTCGGCGATGCCGCGCACATCCGCCAGCCCGGGCGCCAGGATCAGTCCGCGCACCCGGGTGGCCCAGGCGACCAGCACGCAGTCGCGCAGGCCCCGGCCGGCGACGGTGGACAGGTTCCAGCCATCCTCCTCGGGCAGGTGCAGGCCCGCCAGCGCCGCCTCGCCGCGGCCGAACCGCTCGAGCCCGTCCGTCGATCCGTCGAGGAACGAGGCCAGCCCGCAGCCCGACTCGCGGATCGCCCAGTCGAGCAGCGGATCATGCGAGCCCGCCAGCAGGGCGGGGCGCTCGGCGGGCGCCCTGCCGGCCCCGGCGATCCAGGCCTCGATCTCGTCGCGCGGAAACAACAGCTTGCCGGTGACCCGGCGATGCGGGATCTCGCCCGCGGCGGCCAGGTCGTAGACCTTGCGCTCCTTCACCCGCAGCAGGTCGGCGACCTCGCGGGTGGTCAGGAACTGGGGTTGCGCGGTGTCTGGGGCTGGTGCCGCCACGCGGGGGTCCTCCGGTTGCCGTTGAAGGGATTCATGCGATGCGAGGGCAGTGGGATCAAGGGGGAAGGGCCCGAGCCCGGCCTGCGGTAGGCCAATTGACAGTTTGCAACGACCAGGTGGGCGGGAGTCATCCCGCCATGCGGCGCGGGGGCGGGCGAGCGGTGAATTCCCGCGCTACGCTTCGCCTCTGGCCCTGAGCCCGGCCACGTAGTTGCCGATCAGCGAATTGGCCAACGCCTGTGCCGACTCGCCGATGCCCCCCTTTCCGGCAATATCAAGCGTGACGATTCCGTGCATGCTCGCCCACAGGACCCGGGCCTCGTGATGGCGTGCGGCCTCGTCGCCCGGGCGGAACAGGGGCGCGATCGCCGCCTCGACCAGGCCGAGCAGCCGCTGCACCTTCTCGATATACCATTGTGGGGTCTCGCCCTGCGGCATGCGGTGCTCGAAGACCACGCCCCAGAGCCGCGGATGCGCGCCAACATAGCCGGTATAGGCCCCGGCCAGGCGGTGGAGGTTCTCGACCGGATCCCC
>DATHZU010000173.1:0-6162 GCA_035458445.1 Thermohalobaculum sp.
CTGGAGATTAAATGAATTCCCAGCGCCTCCTGAAAACTGGTATTATCGGAACCGCAGTGGCGGCGGTTTGCTGCTTTACGCCGCTCCTGGTGCTTGTCTTGGGTGCGCTCGGCCTCTCGGCCGCAATAGTCTGGCTGGATCTGGTGTTGTTGCCGGTGATGGCGGTTTTCCTCTCGATCACGGGGTACGCGCTATGGAGACGGAACCGCGAGGGATAGAGCTGCGCTCGGCGCTGACCTGCCCCGAATGCGGCCACGTGGAGACCGAGACGATGCCCACGGATGCATGCCAGTGGTTCTACGACTGCAAGGGCTGCGGGGCGGTGCTGCGGCCCCTGCCGGGAAACTGCTGCGTTTTCTGCTCCTACGGAAATGTGTCGTGCCCGCCGGTGCAGGCCGGTGGAGAGTGTGGCGCCGGTTCATGATCCGGCGGGGTGGACCCCGCCCTCCCGCTTTGACTTCAGGTGCGGATCGTTCGGCCACCAGACGGTTAAGCTAGCCGCAGGCTATGACGGTTCGTCGCGCATCGCGTCCATCACAGCCCTGAGCTCGCGCAAATGCGGCAACAGCGCCCCGAGCGTGCCGGGGGCAATTCGCTCGTCAAGGCGCCGGAAGACCGGTGCCAGCGCAAGCACGGTATCCGCGTGCAGCCTGCGCCCGGAGGCGGTGATCCAGATCTGCTTCGAGCGGCGGTCCTTCGGATTCGCAAGCGCTTCGACAAGTCCGCGCCTTTCCAGACCGGCAAGCGTGTTGGAAAAGGACGTCTTCGGGACCTGCAGCGCCCGCGCGATGCGCAGCGGCGTGTGTCCGTCCCCGACCCGGATCAGATGATTGAGCACGTGAAAGTGCGGGGCGATCAGGCCACCGGGCAGACACGCCTCGAGGAAGGCGGTGGCTATCTGGTTGATGATGCCCACCTCCGTCATCACGGCGAAGGCGGGGATTTTCGGTTCGTCAGGCATTCACGATGCGGCTCTCCAGAGGCCATCGGGGACTGGGATCGATGGGCGGTGCATACCCGACACGGCCAAGCATTTGTACTGTTTCGTCGGGCGCAGCCAATAGCCCATGGGCCCGGGCGTGGAGGTCCGCCTGCTCGCGGTACTCCTGCAGGGCCTGGCTCAGCGGCTGCACGGCAAGACCCTGGCCAGTGGCCGCGAGGTGCAGGCGAACCCATCGCCGTCCCGCCTCGATCTGGTCGGCGCGGCGGTTTCCGGCGGTGGTCACAACCGCATAGGCCGTCGTCGCGTCCATGGCTGCCTTGATCATGTCAAGCGCCTGCCGATACTCGCCGCTGCCGGGATCGCCCTGCCCCTCGCGGGTCAGAAGTCCGAGCGCCATCAGGCCTTCGAGCATCGGCCCGCCGAGCGAGATTCCGTCCGGATTCACCTCGATCTCTCCTTTGCCGAAACGCATGAGATCGACGCTTTCCAGATGCGTGCGCGGCGTCGTCATCTCGATCCGCATCGCCTCCCAGGTGAGGCCCCGCAGGACGGCGACCTCGTCCGGTTCGGTGACGAGCCTCGACGCCTCATTTGACAGTGCCGCCAGGGCAGGCTTCGCTGGAAGGCGGTCCTCATAGGCTTCGCGGTTCGTATGCCTGTCCGGCACATGGATGAACAGCGGGTCCGGCTGACCGCCCGGCGCGAGCCGGACATGGGCCACGGGTCCGTCATCGCCTTCCGGGAACAGGGTGAACTCGGCCAGCAACCCTTGCTGGGCAGCCGCTTGCCGCAGAACCTCGAGAAAGCAGCCCATGCCGATGGTCAGTTGCCTGTCGAACGGATCTGTCTCCGGCAGGTTCAGCGCCTTGTCCCGCCAGACCAGGATTGCGTCCTCGCCGACAAGCTGCGCCAACCAGGGCTGGCGGTTGTGCGGGTTGGGCGCGAGGATCGCCCAGCTCAGCGCAGCCATGCGCGGGTCGTCATAGGCGCCCGCGGCATCCCATGGCGCGAGAGCCGCATTGGGCCGACGTGTCGCAACGAAGCCGCCGGCCACCGCCCCGGCGGCAAGAACCACGCCGCCGCCGATCAGCCCGATCATTCTCCGCCTCGACAGTGCCATTGCGCCCTCCATTAGTTCGATATCGGACTATATAGTGCGATATCGAACTAATGTCAACATGACCCCACCCGGCAGTTCAGAAACTGATGTCGGATGACGCGTCCCTTCCCGGCGTTCCGACCTGACCGCCGAGGCTGCAGCCTCCGCATCACGTGAATGAGATGCCCGCTCTCGCAGGGATGATGGAACCGTCGCTGGCGGCCCGATTGGCGGGAAGCCGAGCGATGAAAGGGAGGTGCGCGGAATGCGCACCCCCCGCTAATCAGACGGCACTCAATCCTTCCAGATGCTCTTCCACCATGGCTGCGGCTGCGGCGGCTTGGCCGGATCGGTGCCGTATTTTGCCATTTCGGCCCGGATCTCGTTGATGTCCCAGCCGGTCAGGCTGGCGAGCTGCTGCGCCTCGCTGTCCCAGCGGCGGGGCAGCGCCTGGCGGTATTGCTCGCCCGCCGGGCAGTTGGCCTCGCCGGTGAAGGCGTGGCGCAGGATGTAGCGGCCCTGGAAGTTCTGCCGGTCGCCGGTCTCGGTCAGCCGAAGGTCCTCGGGGAAGCTCTCGGCGTCGTAGCGGGCGTGCAGCCGGGTGACGAACACGTCCTGCGCCGGTTGCGGCGCGCGGATGCCGACGCCTCCGCCGCCGCCCTGCCCGACCCAGAAGACACCAAGCTCGCGCAGCTCGTCGGCGCTGAGGGGATCGGCGGCGCAAGGGTCGCACCAGCCCATGTCCCAGGCATATTCCAGCAGCACCGCGGCGCCGCCTTCCTTGCCCACGGCCGCCGCGTAGATCGCCTTGTAGGTATCGCCGAAGCGGTCCCGGACCATCACCGGGATCTCGGCGTCGGTGGGCATCCGGACGGTGCGGTAATTGGCGGTCTCGACCCGGCCGGTGCGGGTGAGGGTGTAGAGCAGAAGGTCCTGGCTGCCCTTCGAGTTCACCATGCCCAGCCGGATCGGCAGCATGAATTTCGGGCTCTCGAAGGCGAGCTGCAACGGGCGCAGCACGCCGCCGCCCTGTTTTGCATGCTCCTCGAGGTTCACCTTGGCGACGAAGAACTTCATCCCCTGCCTGATGTAGGAACCGAGCACGGCGGAGGCTCCCTCGGGCACGTTGTAGCCGTTCTGGTTCAGCCAGGTCTCGAGCCCGTCCGACTGCTCGGCCGACAGGATCAGGATGTCGTATTCGCCGACCAGGTACTGCGCCTCGATGGTCACGCCCAGCGCCTTGGCCTGCGCGGCATCGGCTCGGCCGCCGACGACTCCGACGGCGCTCATGGTCATCATCCGCTCCATGACGACGGGCTGGCAGGGGTCTGGGTCGAAGTACTCGACCAGCCGGGGCGCGGTGAAGGCGTCGAGATGATCGACCACCGCATTCTCGGTGACGTGGATCTGGCCGCGCTGCAGAACCTCCGGCGCAGGGACCACCATGGCGAAGTCCTTGGCATCGCCCTGGAAGTCGTTGACCATCGTGATCACCGTGCGATCCCCGTCGCGGACCATCACAACCTTCGAGGCCTCGTTGAACAGCTTGGCGTCGCCCTTGGCGACGAAGAAGCCGCAGAAGGCCTGGGCCTGGGGCGCGGCGCCGAGCAGGACGGCGGCCGAGAGAGCGACGGCGAGACGCTTGAACAAGGGTTTCATGCGTTGGCTCCTTTCAGTTCGGGAACGGTCGGTTCGACCCAATGCTTTCGCGGGGCCGGGAACAGGCGGTCGAGCAGCGGCACCAGCGGTGCCGCCAGCGCCAGACCCCACAGCGGGCCGGCAGTGACGATCCAGGCGCTCTGCAGGGCGAAGCCCAGGCAGGCGGCCGCAACGACCCAGAAGATGCGGGCGCCGCGATGCCAGGGCTGGGTCATCGGGTCCGAGATCATGAAGAAGGCGAAGACGATCAGCGCGCCGTTGCCCATCTGGTGCAGCGGCACGGCCATCGGGTCGCCGAGCCAGAGCGCACGCCCGAATGTGAGCACGCCCCAGGCGGCGAGGAAGATGAAGGGCACCTCGGCCCGGCCCGCCTTGCGGGTGATCGCCAGGCCGGCGCCGACGGCGAAGACCGCGATCCAGGCGCTGACGCCCCATTGGCCGGTGGCGACCCAGGCACCGGAGAAGAGCGCGGTGACCACGGCGATGCCGAAGGTGGCCGGGTTGAAGAAATGGCGCCCGTCGATCCGCAGCACGATCTTCGAGCCGATGGCGAGGCTGGCCGCCAGCGCCACCAGCTCCCAGCCACTGGTGCGCAGCAGCAGCGTCAGCGACAGGGCTGTGATGGTGGAGCTGCGCCAGTCGTACCGGGCGCCCAGGATGCGGGCGCCGATCCACTGGACGATGTTGGCGGCGATCAGCGCGGTGACCGGGCGCCACCAGGGCATCTCGACCCCGAACCAGATCACAGCGGCGAGGACCAGCGAGCCCACCGCCAGGATCTGTCCGTGGCGCGGGTCGCGGGAGAAGCGGGTAGCGAGGCCGGTCATCATCGGGGATCATATCTCAAGACGGCGGTTGAAGTCGCAGGATTAGGCCGGCCGGCTGCCGACCGATCACCTTTATGACGCTACGCACGGCCCGATCCTTGGCGCCGTGCGATAACTTTTTCAGCCGGTCACCTGATCAACGGGCAGAACGGGCAGTTCCGGCAGGGTAAACGGCTTGCCGCCGATTGCCTCTGCGGCACAGGCGCGCCGCACCGCGGGGCGTGCCTCGACCGCCTGCAGCAGCGCGCCGACATGCGGATAAGCGTCCACGCCGTTCAGCAAGGGCCGGCCGGTCGGGTAGATCTGCGCCCAGCGCAGGCAGGCGGCCAGATAGAAATCGGCCAGCGACGGGGTCTCGGCGACCAGCCAGCCGGTCGGCGCCAGCACGCCCTCCAGCATCGCCAGATGGCCCGTCAGCCGCGCGGCCAGCCCGTCGCGCAGGGCCGGAACGCCCGCCTCGGCGATATAGCGCGGCGAATAGAAGGCGGCGCGCAGGTCGGCATGTACGGTGTTCGAGATGTAGAACAGCCATTTCAGGAAGGCGGCGCGGGCTGCCGGGTGATCCGCCGGCGGGCCGTCCGGCCCCAGACGCCCGGTGCGGTCGGCCAGATGCAGCAGGATCGCCCCGGTCTCGAACAGCACCAGATCGCCGTCCTGCAGCACGGGGATCAGCCCCTGGGGGTTCAGCGCCAGGTATTCGGGCCGCTTGTGCCCGGCCTTCGCCCGGTCGACGCGGAGACCCTCGAACGCCAGCCCCAGTTCCTCGAGCGCGATCCGGACCACCAGATTGGCGCTGTCGGGGGACCAGTGGAGGCGCAGGCTCAATCGCGCGGCTCCATCCTCTGGTGGCGGGCCCGGGCGCCGCGCTCGATGGCAGCGGCGGCGAGGCGGCCGACATTCAGGCCGTAGCGCAGCATTTCCAGGAACTGCAATTCGTACATGTTCACCCGCTTGTCCGCCGCCGCCACGTCGCAGGCCAGGGCGTAGGCGGTCTCGCGCAGATGATCCGGCAGCGCCTGCTCGATCAGCCCGATCAGCGCGTCGAGGCCATCCTCCTCCTCGAACAGGTCGGCGACCATGTTCGAGACCCGCGCCAGATGGTCGCGGTCGTAATCCTCGAAGACCGGCAGGATGTCGATGATCGCGCCGATCGACACGAGCTCGTTGTCGGTCATGTTCTGGTCCGAGGCCGAGATCGCCACCATGACGGCGACCAGGGCATCCTGCGGGCTGAGGGCGTCTATGGGCATGAAGCGGAGTTTCCTTGATGAATGGCGCGCACTGAAGCTGACGGGGAAAATATTGACCCTGTCCCGCCGCGGCAATAGGAGTTGCCCACCAATTCCGCCAATCGTGACCGAATGATAGGCCCGAGCCCCATGTCAGACCTGCGCGAAGCCGCCCTGAACTCGAAAGCCTGGCCCTTCGAGGAGGCGCGCAAGCTGGTGAAGCGGTTCGCGGATGCCCAGCCCGCCAAGGGCTATGTGCTGTTCGAGACCGGCTACGGGCCCAGCGGCCTGCCGCATATCGGCACTTTCGGCGAGGTGGCGCGCACCACCATGGTGCGCCACGCGTTCCAGACCATCAGCGATATCCCGACCAAGCTCCTGTGTTTCTCGGACGACATGGACGGC
>DATHZU010000174.1:0-15978 GCA_035458445.1 Thermohalobaculum sp.
ACAGCCAAGACCCATTGCTGACTTACCCAAGGAAACAAGCAGGAGTCTGGCATGGCGCACCGATGACGCGTCCATTAACCAGCTTGCCGGTCGAGAAAGCCGTTCCCGCGACTCCCGGACATTCGGCGGCCTGCTAGATTCTGGTTAAGCGACAGGCTCGAAAATAGCTTCGAAAATCGGCCCTGCGCGAACAAGAACCTGACCTGCATCGGTCTTAACAAAATAGTCGCCAAGTTTGCATTGCCGCTCGCCCTCGTCGGTTTCAACTGTGATCGTTGCGTCTGACTGGTGTGAGCCTACGCGCTTCTCGGCGAACTCAGGGATAGTTTTTCCATCGTATTTGACCGCTTCGAGTTCTATTGCCTTCGTCTTGAACCGCATCGTTGGCTCCCCTTCGGAGAATACTGACCCGAACCGCTCGAGCGCTCAGAGGACCTAGCAATCTAGTCGCTCGTCAAGGGCTTAATCATATTTTTATGCGTGCTATCGCCATTGGCCTCATCAAGGTGCGGGATCCGGGACCTCGTAATATCGCGCCAAGTTAGCTACGTCGTTCTTTGGCACGAAGCGGGAGGTCACGTCAGCGTCGCGCTAGGTCGGCTTCGCACCCGAACCCGCCATTGCGCTTTGCTCCTGTCACGCACCCGAAAAGCCAATCGCCCTGCGCGTCGAAATTGCGCTACTGAATGCTGCTCCACTCGAATTTCCTGGAACGAATAGAGACCAAACCCAATGCAGGCACCATCATGAAAATCATCGTCATCGGCGCCGGGATCACCGGAGTGTCGGCCGCCGAGTGGCTGCGGCGCGACGGGCACGCCGTGACCCTGATCGACCGGGTGACGCCCGGCAGCGCGGAGCAGACCTCTTACGGCAATGCCGGGATGATCTCGCGCTCGGGGGTGGTGCCGGTCTCGGTGCCGGGGCTCATATGGAAGGCGCCGGGGATGCTGCTGGACCCGGATTCGCCCCTCTATCTGCGCTGGAGCTACCTGCCCCGCCTGATGCCCTGGCTGGTGCGCTTCCTGTGGAACGGGCGGCGCGACAAGGTGGTCGAGATCGCCCGCGGCATGGCCGGGCTGATCGGCGACGCGCCCGAGCAGCACGAGGCGCTGGCGCGGGGCACGCCGGCCGGGCGCTTCATCCGGCAGGGCGACTATGTCCAGCTCTACCCGGATCGCAAGACCTTCGAGGCCGACGCCTTCGGTTGGGGCCTGCGCCGCGACCACGGGGTCGCCTGGGAGGAATGGGACCGCGCCCGGCTGCTGGAACGCGACCCGGAGCTGGGCCCTGGCTTCGGCTTCGCCGCCGCGATCAAGGGCGGTGCCTGGCTCGCCGATCCGGGCGCCTTCGTCGCCGAGCTGGCCGGGCATTTCATCCGCGAGGGCGGCAGCTTCGTGCAGGGCGAGGTGGCCGGGATCACCCCCACCGCCGACGGCCGCGCCGCCGTCACCCTGACCGGTGGCGCCCGGCGCGAGGCCGACCGCGTGGTGCTGGCCGCCGGCGCATGGTCCGGCAAGCTGGCAAAGCAACTCGGCCACGAGGCGCGGATGGAGGCCGAGCGCGGCTACCACGTGCTGCTGAAGAACCCCTCGCACCTGCCGCCCTCGCCCTATGCCTACGTCGCCGCCAAGATCGTGGCGACGCCGATGGACGCCGGCCTGCGCCTGGCGGGTGTGGTTGATCTCGGCGGCCTCGACGGCCCGCCCCTGAAGGCCCCGGTCGAGGGCATCCGCAAGCGCATCCGCCAGCTCTATCCCAATCTGCGCTGGGAGGGCGAGGAGACCTGGATGGGCCGGCGCCCCTCGACCGTCGACAGCCTGCCGCTGCTGGGGCCCTCGCCGAAAGCGCCGGCGATCCTGTTCGCCTTCGGCGGCCAGCATCTGGGCCTGACCATGGGGCCGCGCCTGGGGCGCATGACCGCCGACATGATCAACGGACGCAAACCCAACATTGACATTGCGCCTTACAGAGTCGACCGTTTCGACCGACGCTGAATCCAGCGCATCAACAGGGAGGAAGACCGATGAAGAAGACAATCGCGCTCGCCGCGGGCGCCGTGCTCGCCGCGACTGCATTCGCCCAGGCCGAGAACTGGGACATGCCCATGGCCTATGCGGATTCGAACTACCACACCGACAACGGCAAGGCGTTCGCGCGCTGCGTCGGCACCGCCACCGGCGGCGAGATCACCATCACCGTCCATGGCGGCGGCTCGCTGTTCAAGGGCAACGAGATCAAGCGTGCGGTGCAGACCGGCCAGGCGCCGATCGGCGAGCGGCTGCTGAGCGCCCACCAGAACGAGAACGCGATCTTCGGCATCGACTCGATTCCCTTCCTGGCGACCAATTTCGACGCGTCCGAGAAGCTGTGGAAAGCTGCCGGCCCGGCGATTTCCAAGATCCTGGACGAGCAGAACCTGGTGCTGCTCTACGCGGTGCCCTGGCCGCCGCAGGGCCTCTACTTCAAGAAGGAGGTCAACTCGGTCGCCGACATGGCCGGGGTCAAGTTCCGTTCCTACAACACCGCCACCGCGCGGCTGGCCGAGCTGACCGGCATGCTGCCGGTCCAGATCGAGGCCGCCGAGATCAGCCAGGCCTTCGCCACCGGCGTCGCCGAGTCGATGATCTCGTCCGGCGCCACCGGCTATGACCGCAAGGTCTGGGAGCACCTGACCCATTTCTACGAGGTCGACGCCTGGATGCCGCGCAACTCGGTCTTCGTGAACAAGGATGTCTGGGGCGGCGTCTCGGACGACAACAAGGCCGCGATCCAGGGCTGCGCCGATCTGGCGGCCTATGCGGGCCTGTGGCGGGCCGTGCAGTACACCGACTTCACGCTGAAGGGCCTGCGCGACGGCGGCATGACCGTGCAGAAGGCGGGCGACCAGCTGCAGGCCGACATGAACGAGATCGGTGCGACCATGGCCGCCGAGTGGTCCGAGGCCGCCGGCGCCGAGGGCCAGGCAATCATCGACGCCTTCAAGGCGATGCAGTAGGCGCCGGCCGGCCAACCCCCTTTCCCGAAACCATGGGGAAGGGGACCGACCCTCAACAATCCGTCATTCCCGCGAAGGCGGGAATCTCTCCGGCGATCGCCACGAGATCCCCGCCTGCGCGGGGATGACGACGTACCAGAGGCAGAAGGATCCATGCGAATGCTCGGTGGGGTAAGGCGCGGTCTCGACACGCTCTATCTGGTCGGCGGCGTGGCCGGCGCCGGGTTCCTGTGCACCATCCTGGGCCTGATCGTCGCCCAGATGATCGCCCGCTGGACCGGCCAGGTGTTCCCGGGCGCCACCGACTACGCGGGCTATGCCATGGCCGGGGCCAGCTTCATGGCGCTGGCCTACGCGATGAACCGGGGCGCCCATATCCGGGTCAACCTGGTGCTGTCGAAACTGGGCACCTCGCGGCGCTATGCCGAGATCTGGTGCTACGGCGTCGCCTCGCTGACCGCGGTGTTCTTCGCCTTCTATGGAATCAAGACCAATATCGGCTCGGCGAAATGGAACGATATCAGCCAGGGGCTGGACGCCACGCCGCTGTGGGTGCCGCAGATCCTGATGTCCGTCGGCACGGTGATGCTGGCCATCGTTCTGGTCGACCATTTCATCCGGATCCTGCTGACCGAACATGACGGGGTCGAGGGCGAGGGCGGCTGGAAGGACAGCACAGGCCCCTCGTGGATGCGCCTGCTGTTCTGCGCGATCTTCGCCGTGGTTGTGGCCACGGTGGTGTTCTCGGCCAAGGGCTTCGACGCCAGCGTCTTCACCAAGACCGCGATCTTCCTGTTCATCCTGTTCTTCCTGCTCGGCTCCGGGGTCTGGGTGGCGCTGGCCCTGATGGGGGTCGCCTATGTGGGCATGGTGGCCTTCACCTCGCGCCCCGCCGGCGATTCGATGATCACCACCATCTGGACCACCTCGTCGTCCTGGACGCTGACGGCCCTGCCGCTGTTCATCTGGATGGGCGAGATCCTGTTCCGCACCCGGCTCTCCGAGGACATGTTCAAGGGCCTCGCCCCATGGGTCGCGCGGCTGCCGGGGGGACTGCTGCACACCAACGTGGTGGGCTGCACCATCTTCGCGGCGGTCTCGGGTTCCTCGGCGGCGACGCTGATGACGGTCGGCAAGATGTCGATCCCGGAGCTGCGCAAGCGCAACTATCCGGAGTTCATGACCATCGGCACCCTGGCGGGCTCGGCGACGCTGGGGCTGATGATCCCGCCCTCGCTGACGCTCATCGTCTATGGCGTGACCATCAACGAGTCGATCACCAAGCTGTTCATCGCCGGCATCATCCCCGGCCTGGTTCTGGCACTGATGTTCATGGGCTATATCGTCGCCTGGCATTTCGTGCGCCGCGACCAGCGGCCCGACCCGGAACCGCCGATGTCCTTCGCCGACAAGGCCTGGAACTCGCGCTTCCTGGTGCCGGTGATCCTGCTGGTGCTGTCGGTGATCGGGTCGATGTATCTGGGCTATGCCACCCCCACCGAGGCCGCCGCCATCGGCGTGATCGGCGCGCTGATCCTGGCCGCCGCCCAGGGCAGCCTGAACTGGGGCACCTTCACCGAAAGCCTGATGGGGGCGACGGCGACCTCGGCCATGGTCGCCTTCATCCTGATGGGCGCCTCGTTCCTGTCGCTGAGCATGGGCTTCACCGGCCTGCCGCGCGCGCTGGCCGAGTGGATCGCCTCGCTGAACCTTTCGGTGATCACGCTGATCGCGGCGCTGACGCTGTTCTACATCGTCATCGGCTGCTTCCTGGACGGCATCTCGGCGGTGGTGCTGACCATGGCGGTGATCGAGCCGATGGTGAACATCCCGGCCTTCCGCGAACTGGGCTTCTCGATGATCTGGTTCGGCATCTTCGTCACCGTGGTGGTCGAGATGGCGCAGATCACGCCGCCGATCGGCTTCAACCTGTTCGTGCTGCAGGGCATGACCCGGCTGCAGATGAGCTATATCGCCAAGACCGCGCTGCCGATGTTCCTGATCATGGTGCTGATGGTCGCGGTGCTGGTGATCTGGCCCGAGCTTGCCACCTGGCTGCCCGAGACGGCGCGGAAAGGGCCGGGCGGGTAGGGGCGGCGCGCTCGGCCGCACTGATTGCCATCCTTCCCTCGCGGAGCTAACCAAGGCGCATGGACCAGATTGCCGATCTCCTTCCACGCTTCCTAGGCCCCTGGGACCTCGCCGCCCTGGCCGTGTTCTTCGGCTGCCTGATCGGCATGACGCGCCTCGTCGAGCACTCGCCCGAAAATCGGCCCAGCACCAGCCAGATGATGGCCTTTTACCGCCGGCGCTGGATGAACGAGGTGCCGAACCGCTCGAACCGGGTCGTCGATACCCAACTTCTGGTGGCACTGCGCAACGGCTCGGCCTTCTTCGCCTCGGGTACGATGATCGCCATCGGCGGCATCGCGGCGCTGCTGGGCCAGACCGAGCGCCTGGTCGACGTGGCCGAGGACTTCACCGGGGATTTCGCCTTGACCCCCGGCGCCAGCCAGATCGAATGGGAGGCGAAGCTCTTGTTCCTGCTGGCTCTGATGGTCGCGGCCTTTCTGAAATTCGTCTGGTCGCACCGGCTGTTCGGCTACTGCGCGATCCTGATGGGCGCGACGCCCGAGAACGGCGGCGCCGAGGAGACCGCGGCGGCGGTCGAGCGCGCGGCGCAGCTCAACATCTCGGCCGGCCGCGCGTTCAACCGCGGGCTCCGGGTTGTCTATTTCGGGCTGGCGGGGCTGGCCTGGTTCCTGGGGCCGCTGGCGCTGGCGCTCGGCAGCCTGCTGACCGCCGCGGTGATCTACCGGCGCGAGTTCCGCTCGGATTCGCGCAAGGCCCTGCTGGCGGGGTGGAAGCCGTAGGGGGCCGCCGCCGACAGAACAATCTCCCGGTGCTCACACCCCTGTTTTTCGAGTTTCCTTTAATTTCAATGCCTTGTCCCCCTGCTCAAGCTTGAGCAGCCCGTCCTTCAGCCGTCCTTCCGCACCTTCTTGCCGCCCAGCCCCTCGTAGAACCGGGTCGCCTGGCTGTCGTCATGCTTGCCGAAACCGGCCCCGGAGGCGCCCAGGAACACCTGCAGCGCTGCTGCCGAGACCGGCACCGGGAAGCGCGAGGCCCGGGCCGCGTCCAGAACGATGCCGAGGTCCTTGACGAAGATGTCCACCGCCGAGCTGGCCTCGCGTCCCTCGGTCAGCATCCTGGGCCCCCGGTTGGCGATCATCCAGGACCCGCCGGCCGAGACGTTCAGAACCTCCAGCACCTGGGCGGGGTCCAGCCCCAGATGGGCGCCGAAGCTCATCACCTCGGCGGCCACCGCCAGGTTGCAGCCCGCCGCAAGCTGGTGGACCATCTTCATCGTCGAGCCCGGCCCAGGCCGGTCGCCGAAGCGGTAGTTGTTCCTGCCCATCGCGGCGAGCAGCGGCTGCGCCGCCTCCCAGGCGGTGTCGGACCCGGCAGCCATGAAGGTCAGCCCGCCGCTCTCGGCCCCGACCACGCCGCCCGAGACCGGGGCGTCGAGGTAATAGAGCCCCGCCTCCTCGACCCGTCCGCCGATCTCGGCCGCCGCCTCGGCGGGCATGGTCACCGAGGACAGCACCAGCGCGCCGCCGGGCAGTCCCTCGACCGCGCCTGCGTCGCCGAACAGAACCGCGCGAGCCTGATCCGCGTTGACCACCATCAGCACCGCCGCATCCGCCCCGTCGCAGGCCGCGGCAACGCTGGCGGCGCGGGTGCCGCCCTTGCTCTCGAGCCAGTCCAGCGCGGCGGGGTTCAGGTCGTAGCCCGCCACCTGGTGGCCCTTGGTCAGCAGCGTTCCCGCCATCCCCCTGCCCATGGCGCCGAGGCCGATGAATCCGATTTTCATGAATAGGTGGTCCTTTCGTTTGAAGCGCTCGCGCCCCCTCCCTAACCCTCCCCCCAGCGGGGGGAGGGGACCGGTTGCGATCCAAGGCCGACATTCGCCTCCTTGCGCAACGGTATCCCCTCCCCCCGCTGGGGGGAGGGTTAGGGAGGGGGTCTGCGTCCTTCACACCATCTGGTTGATCTCCAGCAGGTTCATCGCCGGATCGTAGACATAGACATGGCGCATTCCGGGGATCGCGAACACCCCCGTTTCCGAATAGGCGATGCCCGCCGCCTTCAGCCGGACGATCACCGCATCGAGGTCACGCACCTGGAGCGCCACATGCCCGCCGATCGAGGGGTTGTGGTCCAGTCCGTTCTTCCGGGCGAATTCGGGCTCGGGCTTGATCAAATGCAGCCCGGCATTGGCGCCCTCGGCCGTCGAGGCGCAGGGGAAGATCGTCAGCCGGCTGGGGTCGGCGCTGAGGTGCCCGGTCTGCGCCGGGGGCGGAAAGGTCCAGCGGCCCTCGGTCATGCCGACGATCTCGGCGTAGAACTTCGCCGAGGCCCGGACATCGGTGGCCGGCAGATTCACGTGGTGGATCGCCCAGGTCATCATTTCTCCTTCGCCGCCTGACGGAAACCGCCGAAAAACTGTTGTGCAGAAAGCGCTGCACGGCAATACCGGTCGGCGAACGAAATCACCGCGGCCCGAGGAGCGTCGATGAAACCGGAAATCCTGCAGGTTGGCCCCATGATGCCCCATGTCGAGGCGGCGCTGAACGAAGCCTACACTGTCCATCGCTACTGGGAAGCCGAGGACAAGCCGGGTCTGCTGGCCCGGATCGCGCCCCAGGTGCGGGCGATGGCCACCAATGGCAGCGCGCCGCGCGCCCTGATCGAGGCGCTACCGCAGCTCGCGGTGATCTCCAGCTTCGGGGTCGGCTATGACGGGGTCGACGCCGACGCCTGCCGCAAGCGTGGCGTGCGGCTGACCAACACGCCCGACGTGCTGAACGACGCGGTCGCCGAGGTGACCCTGGGCCTGATGATCGCGCTCTGCCGCCGCATTCCGCAGGCCGACGCCTATGTTCGTGCCGGCAAGTGGGTGGAGAAGGGCAGTTTCCCGCTGACCGCCGAGTTGACCGGCGCGCGGGTCGGCATTCTGGGCCTTGGCCGCATCGGCAAGGAGATCGCCCGGCGCTGCCAGGCCTTCAAGATGCGGGTTGCCTATCACGGGCGGCGCGAGCAGCCCTACGAGCCCTATGAATACTATTCCGACCTCACGAACATGGCCCGCGATGTGGACTGGCTGGTGGTGATCGCGCCCGGCTCGGCCGAGACCAGGGGGATTGTCTCGAGGCAGGTGATGGCGGCGCTGGGGCCGCAGGGCTGCCTGGTGAACGTGGCCCGCGGCTCGCTGATCGACGAGCCGGCGATGGTCGAGATGCTGCAGTCGGGCGCGCTGGGCGGCGCGGCGCTGGACGTCTTCGCGGACGAGCCCCGGGTGCCGGAGGCGCTGTTCGCGCTCGAAAACGTGGTGCTGGCGCCGCATCAGGGCTCGGCCACCAACAAGACCCGGATCGCCATGGGCGATCTGGTGGTGGATAACCTCGCCGCCTTCTTCGCCGGTGCGCCGCTGCTGACGCCGGTGGTCTGAGCCGATGGGCGCGCGGCGGGTCGCGGTGGTCACCGGCGCGGCGCGCGGGATCGGGCTGGCAATCGCCAAGCGCTACCTGGCCGAGGGCTGGGCGGCGGTATTGATCGACATCGATGCCGAAACGCTGGGGCGCACCGCCGACGCGCTGGCCGGGCAGGGCGATGTCCTGCCGCTGGTCTGCGACGTCGCCCTGCCTGACCAGGTGCGCACCGCATTTGCCGCGGCGGTCCGACGCTATGGGCGGATCGACGCGCTGGTGAACAATGCCGGGATCGCCGAGTTCAAGCCGGTTCTGCAGACCGATTACGACACCTGGTCGCGCATCCTGGCGGTGAATCTCAGCGGTCCGTTCCTGTGCGTGCAGGCCGCCGCGCCGGTGATGCTGGCGGGCGGCGGCGGCAGCATCGTCAACATCGCCTCGATCTCGGGCCTGCGCGCCAGCACGCTGCGTGCCGCCTACGGCACCTCGAAGGCGGGGCTGATCCACCTGACCAAGCAGCAGGCGGCCGAGCTGGGCTGTCAGGGTATCCGAGTCAACGCCGTCGCGCCCGGGCCGGTGGACACGGCGATGGCCAAGAAGGTCCACAGCCCCGAGATACGCGCCGATTATCACGACCACATCCCGCTGAACCGCTACGGGCTGGAGGAGGAGATCGCCGGGGCGGTCTGGTACCTGACCGGCGGCGATTCGACCTATATCAACGGCCAGGTGCTGGCGGTCGATGGCGGCTTCGAGGCGACCGGGGTCGGTCTGCCGACGCTCAGGCGGGACCATCAGCTGAAGTGACTTGCGCCATGGGCGGCGCGCACGTGTTCGCTCGGCGGTTCAACCCAGCACCCCGCGCACCATCTCGTCCATCAGCTGCAACTGGTCGATGGCGTGCTTCAGCGCCTTGCGCTGGTCGCGGCCCAACTGGCCGGTGTCGACGGCGTTCGAGGGCGGCACGCCCGCCCGGATGTCGGCGATCTGCTGGGTCAGGATCAGCCGCAGCACCATGGCGTGAATCTCGACCAGCATGCGTGCGTCGGACGCCCCTGCTTCGGCCTTGGCGCTTGACTGGAGCAGTCGGTCGGGCGTCGCCGTCGCCTCGACATGCCGCGCCAGCGCCATGACGCGCGCACCCGAGACCAGCGCCAGCAGGGCGCCGGCCTTGAGGTCGGTGCGCCCGCGCTCGTCCTTTCGGAAGCCGCCGAACATGCCGACCGCGCCGCCATGGGCGCCCGATGCCTCGGCCATGGCGCGGATCAGCACCCGGGCGCGCTCGGCATCGTCGAGTGCGTGGGCACGCAGCCGGGCGGCAAGGCTGGTGTCGCCCAAAACCGGGGCGAAGTCGAAAAAGATGTCGACGTTCAACAGGTTCTCGGGCTTCGGATTGGCGACCCAGGCATCCACCTGCCGGCACCAGCCGGCCAGCCGCTTGCGCCAGGCGCGGTTGCGCGCCATCACGCCGCCCTTGCAATAGGGGATGCCGGCCTCGTCCAGCAGCCTGTTCAGATGCCCGGCCCAGAGGGTGAACCAGTCTTCCGCCGCGTCGAGATCGCCGCCGTATGCGTCGTCCACGATGACCGCGTTGTCCTGGTCGGGCGCCAGCAGGCTTTCGCCGCGGCCGCCGGAGCCCAGAACCAGCAGGCAGAACGGGGCGGGCGCGGGCCCGCGCCCCTCGGCGACCATCTGCGCCTCGGCCAGCTCGCCCGCCCGTGCCGTCATCGCCCGGCCCTCGGCCGAGATGATCGCCGCCACCTGCCGGGCGTCCAGCCCGTCCGCCAGCAGCGCCGCCGCCAGCCCCGGCAGCTCGGCCTGAACCGCTGCCAGTTCCGCCGAGGTCTCGGCCGCCGCGATCCGGTCGCCGAGCGCCAGGGTCGCCAGCGCCCGCTCGCGCAGGAGCGAGCGCAGGGTGAAGACGCCGCTGACCGCTCCGTCCGGCCCGGTCGCCGCCAGGTATCGCAGCCCCTTGCGGGCCATCAGGCCCAGCGCCCGGTACAGCAGGGTATCCTCGGGCATCGCGATCACCGGCCGGGTCATCACCTCGCCGACCGGCAATGCGCCCGCCTCGCGCCCGCGCTCGGCGAGGGTGTAGAGAATGTCGCGCTCGCTGACGAAGCCGCCGCCCCCCGCGGTCAACGGCTCGACAATGACGCAGCCGATCCCGTGGGTGCGCATCACCGCGGCGGTCTCCAGCAGGGTGGCATCCGGACCGACGGTGATCGGCGGGCTGCCCATGACATCGGACAGCCGGTGGCGGTAGAGGAAGCTGTCGACCGCCCGCTGAGCGTCCGGTCCCGTCGCCGCGGTGAAATCCGGGCCACCGCCGGGCCGCGTCATCCATCCTGCCTTTTCCCGCCGCTCGATAAGCTCGCGGGGCCGGCTCTGGAACGCCTCCAACTCGGCGAGCGTGCGGATGCCAGACTGGCGCAACGGCTCGATCATCGCCGCCAGGATGGCCGCCGTGGTCCGCGCGTCGCCGAGCGCCGTGTGTCGCCCGGTGACCGCGGTTCCGAAGGCGAGTGCGAGGGCCTCGAGCGAGGCGTCCATCCGCGCCGGCGACAGGGCAGCGGCAATCAGCGCCACGTCGAGCGCGCGCGGCTCGACCCAGTCCACTCCATGGCGCGCCGCCTCGTGGCGCAGCACGGCCAGATCGAAATGGACGTTGTGGCCCAGTACGACCGAGCCGCCGAGGAAACCCGCCAGCCGCGCCAGCGCCTCGCTGGTCTCCGCCGCCCCGGCGACGTCGGCTCCACTCAACCCATGGATGCGCGTCGCGGCCGCAGGGATCGGCACGCCGGGATCGACCAGCAGGTCCAGCGGCTGGTGCTCCAGCAAGGCCCCGCCGCGCATCCTCAGCGCGCCGATCTGCACGATCCGGTCGGTGGCCACTTCCAGCCCGGTCGTCTCGGTGTCCAGTGCGACCATGTCGAGCGCCAGCAGCGGTGTCGCAGGGTCGATCCGCTGCGGGAAGCCGGTCATCCTGCCGCTCCCTCGGCCGCGCTGATATCCGCCGCCAGCGCAGGCCAGTCGGTGCGCTGCCTAAGACCGTCAAAATGGTCGATGAACCGGAACTTCACATTGTTGGTGACCATCTCGCGGTCCATCGCGCGGATGGTGTCGTCGACCGGCGCGAATTGCAGGATCACTTCGGCGCTGTGCTGGCTGATCGCTTCGATTCCAGCGGGATCGGCGGCGAGATGCGCCGTCAGCCGCCGCTCGAACGCGGCGATCCGGTCGTCCCAGTCTCGCCGGTGCGGGGGCATCGGCTGCGCCGCCAGCACCTCGCAGTAGAGCGCCAGCCAGACCGCCGCGCCGGTGCGCACCAGCGGCCGAAGCTCGGACTCGGCCAGCAGGATCAGATCGCCAGCCGCGGCGGCGAAACCCTCCCACTTGCAGCGCTCCATCCCTGCGCCGAACCCTTCGTCCTGCATCAGCCGGGGACCCATGGTGCCCGAGCGCGCGCGGATGTAGGAAAAACCCGATCCCTGCGCCAGATAGGCGGCGCCGCTGCCGATCGCTGCCGCGAGCCCGGAACGGTCCGTGACCCCCCCGCGGCGCAGGCCCAGCGTCAAGGTTTTGAGAAACTCCATATCCTTGCCCCGCGCCGCGGCGTTTCGTGCATACGTTGAGTCACAGATTGACAAAATGTCATCCCTGACCGATTAATCAGTTGTCCGGACGCCGAAATCAAGAACTAGGGCGCCAGACAGCCGAGGGGACAGGTGCGAGCGACACTTTGCGGACGCGGACGGCGTGCGACCTCGGAAAATGGGTCTGGGAGGCCTCTATCCTGATGTGCGCGCTGTTGCGCGCGGGCCACCCACAGGCAGCAACGGTCTGGGAGGTTCGGAAATGTCGGATCAGATAACACCGGAAGCAGCGGCAGCGCACTGGGCGAGGACACGGTCGCTCATGTGGGTCTGCCTGATCGTCTGGGCGATCTTCTCGTTCGGAATCCACTTCTTCGTCGGCGTGTTGAACGGAATAACGTTCCTTGGGTTCCCGCTCGGCTTCTACATGGCGGCCCAGGGATCGCTCATCGTCTTCGTCGTTCTGATCTTCTGGTATGCGGGGCGCCAGAACGCGATCGACGAGGAATTCGGCGCGGCCGAGGATTGAGGGGGGTCATATCATGGCTATGAAAGGCGACTTTACCGACAACCTGGGCCGGATCTACGGCATCTATGTTGGCGGTTTCACGGTCTTCGTGATCGCGATGGCAATCCTCGAGCAGATCGGGATGCCGCCAAGATTCATTCTCTGGGCCTACATGGCGATGACGATCGGCGTCTATGCGTTTATCGGCATCATGTCGCGGACCGGAGAGGTCTCGGAATACTATGTGGCCGGCCGGCGCGTGCCTGCCGTCTACAACGGCATGGCGACCGGCGCCGACTGGATGTCGGGCGCCAGCTTCGTCGGCATGGCGGGCTCGCTCTACGTGCTGGGCTATGACGGCCTCGCATTCGTTCTGGGCTGGACCGGCGGCTATGTGCTGGTGGCGGTGCTGCTGGCTCCCTACCTGCGCAAGTTCGGCGCCTATACGGTTCCCGACTTCCTGGGGACCCGCTACGGCGGCAACCTGCCGAGGCTGCTGGGCATCATCGTGCTGTTCTGCTGCTCGTTCACCTATGTGACCGCGCAGGTCTACGCCTCGGGCATCATCGCCTCGCAGTTCCTGGGCATCGACTTCAATATCGCGGTGTTCGCCGGCCTGGCGGGCATTCTGGTTTGCTCGATGCTGGGCGGAATGCGGGCCGTCACCTGGACCCAGGTGGCGCAATACATCATCCTGATCGTCGCCTATCTGCTTCCGGCGATCTGGATGTCGACGGTGAAGACCGGCGTTCCGATCCCGCAGTTGATGTACGGCACCGTGCTCGACGACATCGCGAGCATGGAGCAGCAGCTGATCGCGGCAGGCCAAACGATCAAGGCCCATGCGGAGCCCTTCACCAACTATACTCCGCGCGACTTCTTCTTCCTGATCTTCTGCCTGATGGTCGGGACGGCGTCGCTGCCGCATATCCTGATGCGGTTCTTCACCACCCCGACCGTGCGCGAGGCGCGGAAATCGGTGGCCTGGTCGCTGTTCTTCATCTTCCTGCTGTACTTCACGGCGCCGTCCTACGCGGCCTTCGCGAAGTTCAACGTGATGAGCATGTTCGTCGCTGGCGGCGGCACCACGCTCGCCTTCGAGAGCATCCCGGATTGGATCTTCCGCTGGGGCTCGATCGAAGGGCACACGCTGGTGCAGATCTGCGGCGAGAAGGCGATCTCGCTCGAGGCGGTGCGCGCGGCCTGCGAGGCCAAGGGCATCACCGGCGGGTTCAACTTCACCGAGCTGAAGCTGAACAACGACATGATCGTGCTCTCGACACCCGAGATCGCGGGAATGCCGTGGTTCGTGGTCGGCCTGGTCGGCGCCGGCGGTTTCGCCGCCGCGCTGTCGACGGCGGACGGCCTGCTTCTGGCCATCGCCAACGCGCTCAGCCATGACGTCTACTACCGGATGATCGATCCGAAGGCCGACACCAAGCATCGGCTGATGGTCGCCAAGGTCATCCTGGTGCTGGTGGCCATCGCGGCGGCGCTGCTGGCGCGGACCAAGCCGTCCGACATCCTGTCGATGGTGGCGTGGGCCTTCTCGCTGGCAGGGGCGGGGCTGTTCGCGCCGCTGGTGCTGGGCGTCTGGGACCAGCGCACCAACCGTACCGGCGCGATCTGCGGCATCATCGCGGGCTTCGGCCTGACGCTGGGATACCTGATCGGCAACGTCTACGGCTTCGATCTGGCCAAGGGCACCGGGGACGAGTTCAGCTGGTTCGGCGTCAAGTCGATCTCGGCCGGCGTGTTCGGCATCCCGGCGGCCTTCATCGTCACCTACGTGGTGTCGCGAATGACCGCCGAGCCAAGCCGCGAGATGCAGGATTTCGTCCTGCGGCTGCGGGTGCCGCGCGGCGGTCAGATGATGGAGCACTCTCACTGACACGCCGAGAACCGACAATGACGCGGGGCCCTCGGGCCCCGCGTTTTTTTGCCTCCGGAGCCTGAGCATGGACAAACTCAGCTTGCGCGCGCTGCTGATCCTTGCCGGCGCCTACATCCTGTGCTTCGCGGTATTCACCACTCAGGGCGTTCCGATGGCCGCGGGCGGCGAGCGGACCGATTCGGTCTTTTTGGCGACCCTGCTTGCCGGTGCCTATACGCTGACTTCGCTGGCCGCGATCGTGTTCTCGCGTGCTGTGCTGGGGCTGTTCGTCGACTTCTCGCGCCCGGTCGCGTTCTTCCGCGCCCTGGCGAATGTGACCGACCCGTTCATGGCGCTCTTTGCGCCGTTGACCCCGGGGTTCCTGCATCCGGCCTTCGTGCCGTTCTACACCGCCTTTTGCCTCTATTTCATCAAGCTGCTGATCTTCGGCGGGCTGGGCGCGCCACCGATCCTGTTCAATATCCTGTTCCTGATTCTGTTCGCGATGGGGTAGAATATGCACCGCTGCGGCACGCGAGGCCGAGTTCCGGCCGGCGGCCGCTCGCATCGGCGGAGCGGCAATGACTCAGATCGAGCGGTTGGCTTCCCTTGTCGTCTGGCGCGGCTTCGGCTTCAGCTGGCTGGCTATCGCGATGGCCATGTCGGGGCTTGTGTTCGACCTTTCTCTGGCCTGCCGGATCGGTTCCCTGATGGCGCTGGTCGTCGCCCTGATCTTCGAGATGAAGGCGGCGACGTACCATCGGATCAAGCGTATCAGCGAATGCGAGGTCTGGATCATGCTGGCCGACGACGCCCGCCCGCCGATCGAGATCGCGCGCCGGATCATCGTGCCGGCAATGCGCGATCAGCTGCGCGAGAAGGCGCTCTACTCCGCGGTGATGGGCGGCGGACTGTTCGTGATCTCGTTGATGCTGCGGATATTCCTGCCGGGGTGAAGCGCCGCGCCCGTCGCGGTCAGGCGGACGCCGGCAGCAGGCGTTGCAGAAGGTCGTAGAACTCGGCGACGACGAAGGGTTTCGGCAGATAGGCGTCCATTCCGGCCTCGAGCGCCAGCCGGCGGTCGGCCTCGCGGGCATAGGCGGTCAGTGCCACCACCGGAACCGAACCCACCGGCCCACCCAGCGCCCGGATGCTCTTGAGCGACGCGATGCCGCCGGTGCCCGGCATTTGCAGATCCATCAGGATCAAATCGAAGGGCTCGTCGCCGTGCCGCCGCAGAGCTGCGGCGCCATCGGTCACCACTTCGACGGCGGCGCCGGTGGGGGCAAGCAGCGCCTTGAGCAGCATCTGGTTCGTCGCCACGTCCTCGGCAATCAGGATTCGGCGCCCCTGCAACGACGGAATCGCATCGGTCTGCGGCGGCTCCCCCGCCGCGCCGCGGCTCCCTTTGGAGGGTCCAGGGGCTCCGCCCGGCGAGGATTTCTGGTCCTTGCGGAGCAGGCGCCGCAGCACATCGAGAATCTGCCGCCTCGGAGCCGCGGCCGTGGCGG
>DATHZU010000175.1:0-7291 GCA_035458445.1 Thermohalobaculum sp.
CCGTTCAGGAACGAGTTCGCCATGCCGTCATAGTCGACGAGATATTTCAGCGCCTCGCGAACCTTCGGTTTGGACAGGATCGGGTCCTGCTGGTTCAGCGAGAAATAGAGGATCCGCCCGCGCAGGTCGTTGTCGACCGCCAGGTCGCCATTGCCCTCGACCGCCGAGATGTCCTCGGGGCTGAGGTTGCGGGCGATGTCGATGTCGCCCTTTTCCAGCAGCAGGCGCTGGGTGGCGGATTCCTGAATGTTGCGCACGACGACGCGCTCCATCGCCGGCGCGCCCTTGTAGAAGTCGGGATTGGCCTGCAGCGTGTAGCTCTCGTTCGCCTTCCAGTTCACCAGAGTATATGCGCCCGAGCCGGCCGAGTTGACGCGCAGCCAGCCATTGCCCCAGTCGCCGTCGACCTCGTTGGCCTTCACGGTCTCGCTGTCGACGATGTAGGCGATGGTGGCCGTCAGGCAGTTCAGCACGAAGGAAGTGGCGTATTTCTTGTCGGTGGTCAGCTGGAAGGTGCTGTCGTCCAGCGCCACCAGCGTCTCGCCCATGTTGTCCTTATTGAACCCGAACTGGGTCAGGATGAAGGACGGGGTCTTCTCCATCGCCACGGCGCGGCGCAGCGAGAATTCGGCATCGCGCGCGGTGACCGGGTTGCCGGAGGCGAACTTCAGGCCGGACCGAATCTTGAAGGTGAAGACCTTGCCGTCGCCCGAGACTTCCCAGCTCTCGGCGATATCCGGCTGGTAGCCCTTGGACAGGTCATTCGGGTCGAAGCTGACCAGCGACCCGTAGAGGTTGTTGGCGATGTCCGAGCCCGAGAACTCGAAGCTCTCCTGCGGATCGAGCGAGACGATGTCGTCGATCTGCGCGGCGATGACCAGGATGTTCGGCGGGGTCTCGGCCAGGGCCAGGGGCACCGGCAGCGCGAGCGGCGCCACGACGGCGGCGGCGATCGAGAATGCGGCAAGTCTCCGAGTCATTCTCATGGGTATTCCTCCTCTGTGTGATGCGCCGGAGGACATGGGCCCTCCAGGGCGGCCGGTCCGGTTCATGGCCGGAACCTTGATCGCTTTGGCCTCCGCGATGATCCCCGCCAATACCGCCGGACACAAGCGCGTTCGCACGGTAGTCGTGTCTCGCCTAGATGACGAAGACGCCTGCGGGGAAACGGCTGCCAGGCGGGGGTGATCGTGGGGAGGTTTTACCGGAGAGTCAAGAAAGCTGAGCCGTCGTCGCGCACCTCCGCGAGGTGCGGCTCACAGCGTGGTGCTGACCGGCGGCGGCATGTTGCCCGGCTGCTTGGTCTCGACCCGTGACCAGCCGCCATCCTTTTCGCGGCAGGCGACACCGAAGCGGGTCACCGTCCGGGCATCGAGCAGGAACTCCTCGACGAACTCGCGGCACCAGTGGTTCGAGGCGCTGCGGTAGGTGCGGACCGGCGTGACCGAGACCGTACCGGCGACCTCGGGGTCCGACATCGCGATGCGGGCACCGCTGAGCGCGGACTCCAGCGCATCCTGAACGGCGCGGTCGGCCAGCGCGGCGATCTGGGCCTCGCGGGCCTCGAGCGCCAGTTCGGCCTCGCGCATCGACGCCTGATGGCCAAGCAGCACGACCGCGATCGAGGCCGCAATCGGCCCGGCCCAGCGCAGTGCCGCCCGGGCGACCGCCCGGCGGCGGCGGGCCGCGAAGCCCGACCGCACGGTCCGCGCCAGCGCCAGCGGCACCGGCACGTCGAGATCAGCGTCGAAGGCAGCCTTTACCGCCTCGTCGACCCGCTCGAAATCCTGCAGCAGGCGCCGCGCCTCCGCGTCCTCGGCCAGCAACTCGCGCAGGGGTGCGGCGGCGCCGGGCGCAAGCTCGCGGTCGTGATAGCTGGACAGCATCTCGGACGTCATGCCCGTCATCTTCACCCGCTCCGTTTCACTGCGTCGCGAAGGGCCTCGCGGGCCCGTGCGATCCTGCTCGTCACCGCCGCCACGCTGGTGCCGGTGACATCGGCGGCCTCGCGATAGCTCATCCCCTCGACGGCCACCAGCATCAGAGCCTCGCGCTGTTCGCCGGGCAGCGCCGCGATTGCCGCGGTGACCGACGCGTATTCCATGCGCGCCACAGCGGCGCGCTCGCCATCCAGGGTCCGTTCCGCTTCGTATGCGACGCTCTCAAGCTTGGCGCTCCGCACAGCCTCGTTTCGCCTGTCATTCCGGAACAGATTATGGGCGATCCGGTAGATCCAGCTATCCAGCCGGGTTCCCGGTTCCCACTTGTCGAGGTTGGCAATGGCCCGTTCCAGCGTGGCTTGCGCCAAGTCATCCGCGGCCGCAGCCGATCTTGTCAGCGCCAGCGCGAACCGTCTCAGACGCGGCAGGAGAGCGATGATCTCCTTCTCGATCTGCGGGTCCACACGCCGTCCCTTGCCGATCCCCTTCAAGCCTGTTCTGATGGATAACACCCGGGGGCGGAAATTCCTTCAGAAAATTGTCAGCAAACGGAAAGATTCTCCGTTCCAGGGTGTTCTCTTAACGATGGAACCCTACCGGAAAAACACAACCCCGCCGCGCAGAGGCAAGTCTTGGGCCACGTTGGCCACTTCGACGGCCATTGTTTGCGTGCTTGGTTTTGTGCCCGCTCCGGTGTCCCAGACTGGCGGCCTGTTCGACCTTCCCGTGGCGCAGGCACAGGCCAACTGCTGTTTCACGGCCAGAACCCCTGTCTTGATGGCCGATGGCAGCGAACGGCCGATTGCCCAGGTTCGCCCCGGCGACCGGGTGATCGGCCGCGCCGGCACGATCAATCGCGTGACCGGCATTCACATCGTTCCGCTGGCGGGGCGGAAACTGCATGGCATCAATGCTCATGCCCCATTCTTCACCGCCGAGCATCCGTTCCTGGGCGATGGCGGCTGGCGGGCGCTCGACACCGTCGCCACATGGCGCGAAATGCCGGGGCTGCCGGTTTCCGAGATGCGCACCGGCGACCGCCTGGTGACTGCGGCGGTCATGGCCGCGGCGGACGGGCAATTGGCCTTGGCGCCGGCGCTGCGGTTCTGCACCTGCATCCTGCACCGGCTGGCCTCGCGCGATGGCGCGCCGGACCAGCAGGTCTACAACCTCATCCTGGATGGCGACCGCAGCTACGTGGCCAACGGCTTTGTCGTTCACAACAAGGGCGAGGGCGGCGGCGGCCAGGGCGGCGGAGGCGACCAGGACGGCAACGACCAGGGCGACAACGACCAGGGCGGCGGCGGTCATGGCGGCGGCGGCGGTCAGGGCGGCGGCAGTGGTGGCCAGGGTGGCGGCGGTGGCGGCGAGAGCGGCGGCGGTGGCGGCGAGAGCGGCGGCGGCGAGAGTGGCGGAGACCCTTCGAACGAAGGCGCGCCGCCGAGCTTGGTCGGCGATGCGCCCGATGATCCTGCTATTGGACCGGCAATCTCAACTGTCGTGACGTCAGCGGGAGTAACCACGCCCTTCCCGCCCGAGGCGCCGGGACCGGGCCTGTTCAGCGGCAACCCGACCCCTGTCGGCCCCGACCTGACGCTGACCGAGGAAGAGTTGATCATCAAGAACGGCTGGCAGTAGCCGCATTTCCAGTCGCAGATGGTGTCTGCTTTCCCTCTCGGCCGCATGGCCGCCAAAGCCGACGCACCCATCCCGAACCCGAATTCCACCCGCGGCTCGCCAGCAGCCGGGAACCCAACACTCGCGACATCTCCCGAATGGGCCGCCAGGGGTTGCCGGAACACCCGGTCTGGTATAAATTTATTAATTGGGGTGCGCCTGCTTACACTGAAATATTCGCGAGTTGCAGCAGGCGCTAGTGGTGACGAGAAAGGGCAAGGGATGAAGTCCCGGCCGATATTAGTCGCACATACGATGATCGTCTTGCGCAGCGCCGCGATCGCGGCTGTCGTGTGCTCGCCTCTGGCCTTGACGGCGTCGGTCGGCGTGTTTGGATTGACCGGGACTGCGATCGCGAAGGATCGTGACGGACATGCCGCCAGCAACGCCACTGCCCGCTCGGCCAACGGTAACCGGCAAGGTCTCGGGCAAAGCGGCAACACGTTCGGCGAATCCGGGGATAATGGCGACCGCGGCAATGGCGGCGGCAACGGCGGCGGCAATGGCGGCGGCAACGGCGGCGGCAATGGCGGCGGCAATGGCGGTGGTAACGGCGGCGGCAATGGCGGCGGGAACGGCGGCGGCAATGGCGGTGGCGATGGTGGCGGCAACGGCGGCGGTAATGGTGGCGGCAACGGCGGCGGCAACGGCAACTCCGCGGCAGGCGGCGATGGCCAAACTGGCTCATCCGCGGGCGGCTCTGCGTCCGCAGGCAACTCCGGGACGCCTCAAAACCCGGATGAAGACAATTCCTTCAGCGGCAACGCCGAACCCGGCGGCCCTGACCTGACAAAATCCCAGGAGCAGGCACTTATCTCGCGGGGTTGGCAATGACAGGTACGCGATGGTTCGCGGCCTGCATTGCAGTCGTCACAATCGGCACGGCAACCGATATGGCGGCGCAAAACGCGGCGGCCCACACCCGGTTCGACGAGCCGGTGCAGTACGCCCTGGAGAACCTGGTCAGCGGAACCTCGACCGCCGCGCTCATCCGCGGCGCCGAGGTGGTCGTCGTTCCGCTGCGGACCTGGAAGAGCGTCGACGGGTTCTACTGCCGGCGCTACGAGATCCGGGTCACCGAGGCTGGCGCCGCGCCCAGCGAGGATCAGCTCACGCGCTGCCGCACCAAGGATGGCGTCTGGCGGCTGGTCAAGCAGGATTGAGGCCCCGAAAGCGCGCCGCGCAGGGCCTCAGGCCACGATCGGTTGCGCCAGGATCCACAGGCTGAGCGCTGTCAGTCCGACCATGAACACCATCATCGGGAGCTGGCTGCGGATCGCCCTGCGCCGGTCCTGCATCAGCCGCATCGCCTCTGCATGCGCGACGAAAACCGACAGCGCATGCCCGACGACCAGCGCGGCGGCGGCGATCCACCAGACCTGCGCGGCCGTGATCGCCCCCAGGTCCAATGTGCGCCGTGCACCTCCGAACAGGTCCCAGCCCATCGCCAGCGGGTCGCTGGCGATCGGGATCATCAACTGGCCCGCCAGCACGAGGTACGAGACGTAATGCGCCAGGTGATAGGCCACGGCGATCGGCAGCAATGACCCCGCGAAGCCCGAGAAGATCACGTTCCAGGGCCGCACGCGCCCGGCCGCCACCCAGATCGCGACGCTCAGCGCCAGATAGGCGGCCAGCGCGGCCAGAGCCGTCGCCAGCAACCCCAGGGTCTGGATCAGCTTCAGGATGTCGATGCCCGCGGCCCGCAGGTCCAGCAGCCAGCCGCGCAAACCCTGCGACCGGGTGATCGCGTCCAGGATGCCGGCCCAGAACGGCGTCTCGGACAGTCCGTCGAACAGGACGAGGGCGATCAGGGTGACGGTGAACACAGCACCGATGCCGCCGGTGTCGACGCCGACCAGCCCGGAGGCCGGAACCCTGAGCCGCAGCGCGGACGCCTCGGCCTTCAGCGGCGCGACATGGCCCAGCAGGCCGAAGAGCCGGGTCAGCGGGTCGGCGGCGGCGAACCATGCCGCAGCGCCGAACGCCGCCGAGCCCGCCAGCAGAAACACCAGGTACACGCCTGCGATCGCCACCAGCATCCGCGGGTCCTCGGACCAGTCGGAGACGGTTTCGATCCACGAGATCAGCACCAGCCCCAGAACCGCCAGCCAGCCCGCCGCGCCCGGCAGGCGGCGCGCCGCGGCCCGGCGCGGCAGCGCCCGCAGAACCGTATCGACGGTCGCGCGGAACGGGTTGCCGGCGCTCCAGAGATCGATCGCCAGCGCCGTGAACAGCACGAAGCCGACCCACCAGATCACCCAGACGAAGACCGTGGCGAAGTTCTTCGTCGGCGAGGCCGGGCCGAGGACCCCGGTCACCGCCACTGCGGCCAGCAGCAGCAGCGCAACACCCAGCACCGTCCGGAGCGCCACCGCCGCCAGCCATCCCGGCACCGGAATCCGGATCGAAAGCGCATCGCGACTCAACGGTTTCCCGAGCAGGAACGAGCCGAGAAACGACAGCGCCACCGCCAGCGCCGCACCGGCGATGAAGTAGCCGAGCGGCAGCGGCAGGTCGTAGCGCTGGGCGAAGGCATGGGCAAACGCCGGCTGTGGCGCCAGGATGCACGCAGCCGGACCCACGAAAAGGCAACAGCGCCTCACGGTGCGCGAACCTCGATGTACAGCACGGTCTTCTCGCCGCCGCCCACCACTAGGGCCAAAAGAAAAATGGCGACCATACGGCACATAAGCTCGGACGACTCTCCCAAAGACAAGGGCCGCGCCACAGTCCGGGCGCGACCCTGGAACATCCGGCCGTCAGTGTCCGGCGAAGTGGTTCCACCGGGGCAGCAGCACCAGCGAATTGGGATTGAAACCCATGTCCTTGAGCGTATCCACCGAGCCCACGACCTCGCCCTTCTCGAGGTCGATGACGGTGATCGAGCCGTCATCCATCCCCGGAAGGTTCAACAGAGCGTTCTGCACGAAGCCGTATTTCTCGTCCTTTGTGACACCCACATGATGGGCACCGCCGCCGGCCGGCAGGGTCTTGAGCAGTTTCGGCGCCAAGGCACCCTCGGACATGTCGAAGATGTGGAACTGCCCGGGCACGCCCGTGGTCAGGTACATGCGGTCGCCCGCGCCGTTGAAATACATCTCCAGAGGCACGCCGGCACCGACGGAGCCGAAGTCGAACACCTGGGCCGTGTCGAAGTCCTGGTTCGCCGCGTTCCAGGTCATCGCCCACAATGTGGCGCCGAACATGTTGGTGACGTAGAAGGTCCCGTTGTTGCCGGGTACTGCCAGTATCTCGACCGGCCCCTCGCCCGAGGGCGAGTCCTTCAGCGACAGCCGGATTTGGCTCAGCGGCTCCAGCGTGCTGGCTTTGACCACCGATACCGTCTCGCCGATATCCTTCATATCCCCGCTCCCCGTGCTGGTGACCAGGATCCGGTCGATCCCGGTATCGACCGCCAGCCCGTGCGGATAGGTGCCCGGCAGCTTCACTTCGCCGGTGATCTCGTCGGTGGCGACGCTTCCGCGCCAGACATTGGCCGAGTTCATGCAGGTCAGGTACCAGTTCTCGTTCGCCGCATCGAAGATGACGTCTTCCGCCATGCTGCAATTCGGCACCTCGATGGTGCGCAACCGGTAGGGGAAATCGGTCAGGTCCATCACCTGCAGGGGCGGCTGCGCCAGGCTGGTCAGATAGGCCTTGGTCATGGTCCG
>DATHZU010000176.1:0-3325 GCA_035458445.1 Thermohalobaculum sp.
GTTCCCTGGGCGGTCGACGGCATACCCGACGGCTTCAACTTCACCCTTCTGAATTCCGACTTCGATCACTTCGAGCCGATGATGGAACTGGCGCTGGGGCGGGTTCCGGCACTGGCCGAAGCAGGCGTCAAACAGCTCGTCAACGGACCGGAAAGCTTCACGCCGGATGGCAATTTCATTCTCGGCGAAGCGCCTGAACTCGACGGCTTTTTTGTCGGCGCAGGCTTCAACGCCTTCGGCATCGCCTCGGGCGGCGGCGCGGGCTGGGTGCTGGCCGACTGGGTGGCGAAGGGCGAAGCGCCGATGGACCTGTGGGTGGTCGACATCCGGCGTTTCTCCAGCCTGCACCGGGACCGCGATTGGGTCTGCGCGCGCACGCTCGAGGCCTATGGCAAGCACTACACCATCGGCTATCCGCACGAGGAGATGACCAGCGGCCGGCCCCGCATCGTCTCGCCGCTCTATGATCGTCTGAAGGCGCGGCGCGCCGTCTTCGGCTCGAAACTGGGCTGGGAACGCCCGAACTGGTTCGCGCCCGAGGGGGTGGAGCCCCGCGACATCCACGCGATGGGCCGCCAGAACTGGTTCGGCCCCGTGGGCGAGGAGCACCGGCAGGTGCGCGAGGCGGTCGGCATCTTCGACCAGTCCTCCTTCGCCAAATACGAGGTGACAGGCCCGGGCGCCGCCGCGGCGCTGGAATATGTCTGCGCCAACCGGGTGGCGCGCGAGGCGGGGCGCCTGACCTATACCCAGCTTCTGAACACCCGCGGCGGCATCGAGGCCGACCTGACCGTGGCGCGGCTGGCGGAAGACCGCTTCTACATCGTCACCGGCACCGGCTTCCGTACTCACGACGCCGCCTGGATCGCCGAGCACATGCCCAAGAGCCTCGACGCCCGGCTGGAGGACGTGACCGAGGCCTGGGGCACGCTGTCGCTGATGGGTCCGCGCGCCCGCGACGTGCTGGCGGCGGTGACGGAAGCCGATGTGAGCAATGCCGCGTTCCCCTTCGGGCACGTGCGTGAGATCGCCATCGCCGGGCAAGCCGTCCGCGCGCTCAGGATCACCTATTGCGGCGAACTCGGCTGGGAGCTGCATGTGCCGCTGGGGGCCACCGGCGAGGTCTTCGACGCCCTCATGGAGGCCGGCGCCGCCCATGCCATTCGCCCCGTCGGCTACCGGGCGCTGGAGTCGCTCCGGCTCGAGAAGGCCTACCGCGCCTGGGGCTCGGACATCACGCCCAACGACTCGCCCTTCCAGGCAGGGCTCGGCTGGGCGGTGAAGCTGAACTCCGGCATCGACTTCCTGGGCCGCGAGGCGGCGACGAAGGCGGCGAACACGGTTCCCGTCAAGCTGCTGACAGGCTTCACGGTCGCCGACCCGGAGGTCGTGCTGCTGGGCCGAGAAACCATCCTGCGAAACGGCGAATTCGCCGGCTACCTGACCAGCGGCGGCTACGGCTACACCATCGGCAAGCCGATCGGCTACGGCTATGTGCGCAATGCATCCGGCGTCACCACGGACTACGTCGACACCGGCACCTACGAACTGGTCGTCGCCAACCAGAGGGTTCCCGCGAGGCCACATCTGGGACCCCTGATCGATCCCGCGGGAAAGCAGGCGAGACGATGACGTCGTGACTACTGTCGGCGACCAGTGCCCTTTCGTCGAACATCACGCCGGCCGACTCAGACCGCGGAAGGTCCGAAGTGCCGGCAAACTACGCGCTCGGAAAGTTTAGGGGGGCGCGTACTCTTGGCACTCTCACGACCTTGCCCAACAGGCAGCAATCGCGATAAATTCGGACATTTGATCTCTTGCCTGGAAGCCAGCTTCGTCCGCATCGCTGAAATCAGCTCACACGGAGACTGCTGGTACCCGCTGCTGGTCGTTTGCCCGGCATCCGCCGCTGGGTCCCGGGGCGTTATCCATGAAAGTTATCGATTCTGATTTTACATATATTTCAACGCCTTGACACGCCTTTCGCGCGCGAAAAGCCCGTTAGCGCCGGTCAGGCCGCACGGAAGACGATGTACAGCCCCAGCACCGACAGCGCCGCGAACAGCACCTTGCGGAAGGCCGCCTCCGGGATCCGGCCCCGCAACCGCTGCCCCAGCACCATCCCCAGCAGCGCCGGAACCACCGCGGCCGCCGATTGCTGCCCCAGCTCGGCGCCCAGCAGCCCGCGCCCGGCCAGCGCCAGGCCCAGGCCCAGCGTCGACAGCGTGAACAGCATCCCCATCGCCTGGACCAGCATGTCGCGCGGCAGCCCCAGCGCCTGAAGGTAGGGCACCCCCGGCACTACGAAGGAGCCGGTCATCCCGGTCAGCACGCCGTTGACGCAGCCCGCCAGCGGTCCGCTCCAGCGCTCGGCGCCCGCCGGCAGGGTCAGCCGGGCCCGGGTCAGCCCCAGCGCCGCATAGACCGCCAGCGAGGCCCCCAGCAGCATCGACAGCGCCGCCACCTCGACCCGCGCCGCCCAGGCCGCGCCGACCCAGATCGTGGCCGTCGCCGCCAGCAGGAAGGGCCACAGCCGCGCCAGGATCGCCCGCCCGTATCCACCCACGGCCGCCTGCCACAGGTTGGTGACCAGCGACGGTACCAGCATCAACGCCATCGCCGGCTGCAGCCCCAGCGCCGCGGTCAGAAGCGCCAGCGACACGGTCGGCAATCCCAGCCCGATGACCCCCTTGACCGTCCCGGCCAGCAGGAAGACGGCTGCGACGATTGAGATCGTGACGGGGTCGAACAAAGGGCTGCCTCGGGTCGATGGATCGGGTATTGAACGGTTGGAGCCGGGGGCCGACCAGATCATGGCCGGGCCATCCGGTAAAGAACCCACGTGCCGCAGCGGGAGAGAGCTCATGGCGAAGATCGGATTCATCGGCCTCGGAAACATGGGTCTGCCGATGGCGCGCAACCTGTTGAAGGCCGGCCACGAGGTGGCGGGCTTCGACCTGTCGGACGCGGCCTGCGCCGCCCTGGTCGAGGCGGGCGGCCGCCGGGCCAAGGACATCGCCGACGCGGTCAAAGGCGCCGAGGCGGTGGTCACCGCGCTGCCCGCCGCCAAACATGTCCGTGGCGTCTACCAGGGCCAGGGCGGCATCCTGGACGCCGCCGCGAAGGGAACGCTGTTCATCGACTGCTCGACCATCGATGTCGACACCGCGCGCGCGGTGATCGCCGAGGCCGACGCGCGCGGCCAGTTGATGGTCGACAGCCCAATGTCCGGCGGCGTCGGCGGCGCTACGGCCGGCACGCTGACCTTCATGGTCGGCGGCTCGGACGCCGCCTTCGCCGCGGCGAAGCCGGTGCTGCAGGCGAT
>DATHZU010000177.1:0-3726 GCA_035458445.1 Thermohalobaculum sp.
AGCTTCTCGGCCGTACCGGTTACGTCTGCAGCCGGGCGCTGGCGACCGTGGTGTTTCTCAGCCTCAAGCTGGGGCGGCCGCTGTTCCTGGAGGGCGAGGCCGGCGTCGGCAAGACCGAGATCGCCAAGGCGCTGGCCGAGGCTCTGGGCCGCCGGCTGATCCGGCTGCAATGCTACGAGGGGCTGGACGCGGCGCAGGCGGTCTATGACTGGAACTATCCCGCGCAGATGATCGAGATACGGCTGGCCGAGGCGGGCGGCACCGCCGACCGCGAGGTGCTGGCCTCCGAGCTGTTCTCCGAGCGTTTCCTGACCCGCCGACCGCTGCTGGAGGCGATGGAGCCGCAGCCGGGCGGGCCGCCAGTGCTGCTGATCGACGAGCTTGACCGCACCGACGAGCCATTCGAGGCGTTCCTGCTGGAGGCGCTGAGCGATTTCCAGGTGACCGTGCCGGAGCTCGGCACCATCAAGGCCGAGGAGCCGCCCATTGTCATCCTGACCTCGAACCGCACCCGCGAGATCCACGACGCGCTGAAGCGGCGCTGCCTGTATCACTGGGTCGACTATCCCGATGCCGAGCGCGAACTGGCGATCCTGGAGGCGCGCGCGCCCGAGGTCAGCCGCAGGCTGAGCGAGGAGGTGGTGGCCTTTGTGCAGCGGCTGCGCAGCGAGGACCTGTTCAAGCGGCCGGGCGTCGCCGAGACCATCGACTGGGCCAAGTGCCTAGTGGCGCTGGACGCGGTGATGCTGGATCCGCAGACCGTCTCGGACACGCTGGGGGCGCTCCTGAAGTACCAGGACGACATCGCGCGGTTCCAGGGCAGCCAGGCCAAGCGGGTGCTGGATCAGGTCAAGCAGGCGATGTCCGAGACGGCGGCCGGGGCGGCGTGATGCGCCCGCCAATGGCTTCTGGGATCGCCGTTCCCGAGCACGGACGCCTGGCGGCGAACATCCTGCATTTCGCCCGGGCGCTGCGCGCCGCCGGGCTGCCTGTGGGGCCGGGCCGCGTCGTCGAGGCGGTGCGGGCGGTCTCGGTGGGTGGCTTCGAGTACCGCGCCGATTTCTACCACACGCTGGCCGCCTGCTTCCTGTCGCGGCCCGAGCAGCGGGCGGTGTTCGACCAGTGCTTCCACATGTTCTGGCGCGACCCGCAGATCCTGGAAAAGATGATGAGCCTGCTGTTGCCGGAACTGCGCACCCCCGGTTTCGAGCGCGAGAAGAAGGCGGGCGAGGAGCGTGCCGCCGAGGCCCTGACCGCAGGGACCGAGACACCGCCGCCGCGGCTCGACGAAGCCGAGCAGGAGCAGATCGAGTTCGACGCCGAGCTGACCTTCTCGGCGCAGGAAACGCTGAAGTCGCGGGACTTCGAGCAGATGACCGCCGCCGAGGCCGCCCAGGCCAAGCGTGCCATCGCGGCGCTGCGCCTGCCGGTCCGCCCGATCGCCTCGCGCCGGACCGCGCCCGATGCGCTCGGCCGGATCGCCGACTGGCGCCGCACGATGCGCGCCGCCATGCGCAATGGCGGCGATTTGAGGCTGCTGGCCCGGCGCAGGCGGCGGGTGCGGTACCCGGCGCTGGTGGCGCTGTGTGACATCTCCGGCTCGATGGCGGCCTACAGCCGGATGCTGCTGCATTTCCTGCATGCCGCCGCCAACGCGGAAAACGCGGGCTGGTCGAAGGTGCATGTCTTCACCTTCGGCACGCGGCTGACCAACATCACCCGCCATCTGGCCCGGCGCGACGCCGACGAGGCGCTGGCGCAGGCCGGGGCGGAGGCGAAGGACTGGGAGGGCGGCACCCGTATCGGCGAATGCCTGGAGCAGTTCAACAAGCACTGGTCGCGCCGCGTGCTGGGGCAGGGCGCGGTGGTGCTGCTGATCACTGACGGGCTGGACCGCGACGACCCGGGCCGCCTGGCTCGCGAGGCCGAGCGGCTGCATCTGTCGGCGCGCAAGGTGATCTGGCTGAACCCGCTGCTGCGCTGGGACGGCTTCGAGGCCAAGGCGCAGGGGGTGAAGGCGCTGCTGCCGCATGTGGACAGCTTCCGTGCCGCGCACAATATCGAAAGCCTGGAGGCGCTGGCCGCGACCCTGACCCGGCCCGACGATCAGGGGCAGAAGGCGCGGCTGCTGGCCGGGATGAGGCATCAGCAAACCGGGTAGGGTGCGCTTCAGCGCACCGTTCGGAGCGGGTGGTGCGCTGAAGCGCACCCTACACGAAGCGGCATAAAATGCTTTGTTAACCATCGGGCAGGCACCATCCGGTCATGCCCCATTACTTGAGACCGAAACTGCACGGTGCCTGCGTGTTCTTTACCGTTGCGCTGTCCGATCGCGGATCGAACTTGCTGGTGCGCGAGATTTCCCGATTGCGCGATGCAGTCCGGACTGCACGGGCTACGCAGCCGTTCGCCATCGACGCGTGGGTTGTGTTGCCCGACCATCTTCACGCAATTTGGACCTTGCCGCATGACGACGGCGACTTCAGCGGCAGATGGGCGGCGATCAAATCGCAATTTTCGCGGGGACTGCCACCTGGGTATGTGCGGCCCAGCCACCAGACACGGCGCGAAAAGGGCATTTGGCAGCGCCGGTTCTGGGAGCACCATATCCGCAACGATGACGATTATGGTGACCATGTCCGCTACTGCTGGATAAACCCGGTCAAACATGGCCTGGTGGAAAGGGCAGTCGATTGGCCCTATTCCTCGCTTCACCGCGACATCCGGATGGGCAGGGTGGAGCCGGAATGGTCCGGCGCGATCCCGGACGGGATGCATGGTGAGTAGGGTGCGCTTCAGCGCACCGTCGACGAGGAGTTTCTTGCGGACGACGCCAGCCGGAGTTGCGGTGCGCTGAAGCGCACCCTACTTTCTGCCGGCAAGCCGGAGGAGACACCCATGACCGTCGCCGAACACGACCGTATCCCCGAGGGCGCGCTCGACTGGCATCGCGCGGGCAAGGGCGCGGCGCTGGCGACCGTGGTCGAGACCTGGGGGTCGGCGCCGCGGCCGGTGGGGGCGCAGCTCGCGATCTCGGGCGAGAGCGAGATCATCGGCTCGGTCTCGGGCGGCTGCGTCGAGGGCGCGGTGGTGGTCGAGGCGCTGGAGGCGCTGGAGGACGGGCGCTGCCGCATCCTGGAATTCGGGGTCAGCGACGACCAGGCCTTCGAGGTGGGTCTCGCCTGTGGTGGCCGCATCCGGGTGATGGTCGAGCCGGTGGGGCGGGGCAGGGGCTGGGACCCGGCGCTGCTGGAGGAGCTGGTCGCCGCCCGCGCCGAGCGCCGCGCCGTGGCGGTGGCGACCGATACGGAGAACTGGACCCGCGCGATCATCGGCTACGACGCCGACCCGGCGCGTTTCGATGGCGACAGGTCGTGCTTCGACGACGCAGCGCCGACCCGCTTCATCGCGATCCACAACCCGCCGCTGCGGCTGGCGATCGTGGGCGCGGCGCATATCGCCCAGCCCTTGAGCGCGATGGCCGAGGTGGCCGGCTACGACGTGACCCTGATCGACCCGCGCGAGGCCTTCGCCAGCGCGGCGCGGTTCCCCGGCGCCAGGCTGGTCCATGACTGGCCCGACGCGGCGCTGGCCGCGCACGGCCTGGATATCCGCACCGCCGTGGTGACCCTGACCCACGACCCGAAGATCGACGACCCGGCGCTGGCGGCGGCGATCGCCAGCCCCGCCTTCTATATCGGCGCGCTGGGCTCGACCCGCACCCAT
>DATHZU010000178.1:0-7196 GCA_035458445.1 Thermohalobaculum sp.
CCAGCCAGCTCTTCGGGTTGCGGTTGATGGTCGAGGTCACCATCAGCCCGCCGGGCCGGACCAACCGGGCGCAGGCGTCCAGATAGGCCTGCGGATCGGGGACGTGCTCGACCACCTCCATGTTCAGGACCGCGTCGAAGCTCTCGCCGGCGGCGGCCAGCGCCTCGGCGGTGGTCACCCGGTAGTCGATCGCCAGCCCCATCTGCTCGGCATGGAGCCGCGCCACGGGGATGTTGCGGGCCGCGGCGTCGGCGCCGACCACCTCGGCGCCCAGCCGCGCCATCGGCTCGCTGAGCAAGCCGCCACCGCAGCCGATGTCTAGGATGCGCAGGCCCTCGAACGGGCGCAGGCTCTTCGGGTCGCGCCCGTGCTGGGCTGCGATCTGCGCAACGGCATAGCCCAGCCGGCAGGGGTTCATCATGTGCAGCGGCTTGAACTTGCCGTCCGGGTCCCACCACTCGGCCGCCATCGCCTCGAACTTGGCGATCTCGGCGGCATCGACGCCTGTCATGGTTTCCGCCGCCTGCGGCATCCGGGACTCTCCTTGCACTCGGCCCGCGGCCCTTGTCAGAACCGCCAGCCATGACATACTCCGATAGTGCGGCAGGGCCAAGCCGCCGAAAACTGGAGAACCTCGCTTGCTGCAGGGACCCGAGCGCAACAACGAGCCGCGGCTCTACCCCCCGGCCGAGCCCTTCCGCCGGTTCCACCTTCCGGTGGGCGACGGGCACGAGCTCTATGTCGAGATCAGCGGCACCGCGGGCGCGCAGCCGGTCCTGGTGCTGCATGGCGGCCCCGGCGCGGGGACCAGCCCCTTCATGCGCCGCTTCTTCGACCCCCGCCGCTACATGATCGTGCTGTTCGATCAGCGCGGCACCGGGCGCTCGCGTCCGCATGGCAGCCTGCAGGAGAACACCACCTGGCACCTGGTCGAGGATATCGAGCGGCTGCGCGAGAATCTGGGCCTGCAGCGCTGGCACCTGTTCGGCGGCTCCTGGGGCTCGACGCTGGCGGTGCTCTACGCCCAACGCTACCCGCAGCGGGCCGCATCGCTGATCCTGCGCGGCCTGTTCACCATGACCCGGGCCGAGCTCGACTGGTTCTACGGCGGCGGCGCGGCGCGGTTCTACCCCGACGAGTGGAAGGATTTCATCGATCCGATCCCGGTGTCCGAGCGCGGCGACCTGATCGGCGCCTATCACCAGCGCCTGACGGCGGGCGACGAAGCCGAGCAGACCCGCTTCGCCCGCCCCTGGGTTCGCTGGGAAACCGCGACGGCGGCGCTGAGGACCGCCCGCACGGGCTATGTGGAGGGCGCCTATGCCCGCGCCTTCGCCCGGATCGAGAGCCATTACTTCGTCCATGGCGGCTGGCTGGAGGAGGATGGCCAGATCCTGCGCGACATGCCGCGCATCTCCCATATCCCCGGCGTTCTGGTGCAGGGCCGCTACGACATGATCTGCCCCCCCGACACCGCCATGCGCTTCGCGGCCCACTGGCCGGCGGGCGAGTTGAGACTGGTGGACGAGGCAGGCCATGCCCTCTCGGAACCCGGCATCGCGGCGGAGCTGATCCGGGCGACCGACCGGTTTGCCGGGCCTGTCTGACTTGACCGGCGAGACCAGCGGGAAAGGCCGGATCGCGATCGTGCTGCCGGACCTTCGCGGCGGCGGTGCCGAGCGGCTCAACCTGATCCTCGCGCGCGAATTCCTGGATCGCGGCTTCGGCGTCGATCTGGTTCTGGCCAGGGTCGAGGGCGATTTGCTCGACGACGTGCCGGATGGCTGCCGGATCGTCGACCTTGCGGCGCCCCGGTTGCGGTGGGTTTTCCCTGCTCTGCGCAGGTATTTGCGCAGCGAGCGCCCGCTGGGCGTATTGGCGGCGATGTGGCCGCTGACCGGTATCGCCTGTCTGGCCGTGAGAACGGCGCGCGTGCCCGTAAGGCTCGTCGTCAGCGAGCACAATGATTTCCGGCTTGCGCCGGCGATCACGTCGCGGGAGCGGTTTCTGCTAAGGATTTTCGGGGGTTGGATATACCGGCCAGCCGATGCGGTTGTCGCCGTCTCGCAGGGTGTGGCCGAGAGCCTCCACCGGTGCGCAGGTTTGGAGGCCGGGAAGACACGCGTGATCTACAATCCGCTCCGCGAGCCGAGCGGAGGCCCCTGGCCCTCCGAGGACCTGCCCCTGCGCGAGTGGTGGAACGCCGGAGGGAAACGGCTTCTGACTGTGGGAGCTCTCAAGCCGCAGAAGGCGCACGATGTCCTTTTGCAGGCACTGGCGGCGCTCGACAGCCATCCTGACTCCCGGCTGATCGTCCTTGGAGAGGGGCCGTTGCGCTCTGAGACTCAGGCGCTTGCCGAGCGGCTGGGTCTTGCGGCGCGTGTCCGGCTGCCGGGCTTTCGCCGGGATCCGTTCCCGTTCATGAGCGAGGCCGATCTCTTCGTCCTGTCCTCGTCGTGGGAAGGCTTCGGGAACGTCCTGATCGAGGCGATGGCCTGCGGGACGCCAGTCGTCAGCACCGACTGCCCCAGCGGGCCAAGCGAGATTCTGGCCAATGGCACCTACGGCGTTCTGGTCCCTCCGGGCGATCCCGCGGCGCTTGCCTCGGGCGTCGATGCGGCGCTCTGCGCCCCGCCGAGGCCCGAATTGCTGAAGCAGCGCGCGCGCGAGTTCTCGCCGGCGCGAGCAGCGACCGCCTTTCTGACGGCCATGTTCGGGTCGCCGGTGTGAACGGCGGAGCCGGCAGGCGAAGATTCGGGAAAGCATGCCTGTGGCGGGTATCGGTGATTGCAACGGCCGTGCCTGGCGGTATCTGACCGGAGCCAGGGCCGGCGAACTTGCTCTGATCGGGTTTGTTGTGCGATTTGTCGGTCCCCAGGGTCACCCTGACCTGGCCTTTGTGCGTTCCTCCGAAGAGTTGGGAACCGATGCTCGGTAAAATCAAGACGCTCTGCTGGTTTGTGAAAAGGCCGCCCTATTGGCGCCATGCCGGGGTGCTCGCCCTTCGGAAAGTATTGCCCGACAAGGATAGACCGGAGCTCCGGGCGGCGGCGCGGGCCTGGGCGTCCGAACGCGCGGTGAGCATCGACGACGCGTTGGCGACGATCGGGCTATTGCCGCCGGATCAGGCGGCTCCAAGGCTTGCGGATTCTGTCATCGAAGTGGCCGAGCGCAGGCTGGCGGACGTGCCGTTTGCGCTGGGCGGTCCTGGGGACCTGAACCTTATCTATGCGGTCACGCAGCTTGTGGGGGCAAAGCGGATCGTGGAAACCGGAGTGGCCTACGGTTGGTCCAGTCTTGCGATCCTCGAAGGGATCAGGGGGAGAGAGGGAGCGAAGCTCGCGAGCGTCGACATGCCCTATCCCAAGATGAACAACGAGACGGCCGTCGGGGCTGTCGTCCCCGACGATCTTCGGCGCGACTGGGTTCTGATCCGAGAGCCCGATCGCCGGGGCCTGATCAAGGCTATCCGGCTGCTCGGCGGCAAGATCGACCTTGCTCACTATGACTCGGACAAGTCTTGGTATGGCCGCTGGTATGCCTATCCGATCATATGGGAGGCCCTTGGTCCCGGGGGGATCCTGATCTCGGACGATATTCAGGACAATTTCGCTTTTGCAGAATTTGCCGACGCCCAGAAGGCGCCATTTTCCGTCACCGAGTCCGGCGGCAAGTTCGTTGGAATAATGATGAAATCCCGATCATCGTCCTGAGACCTGTGCGCGGCGACAACCGCCGGGACCCCCCACCTGCCCTCCCCCCTTGCAGGGGGAAGGGACGCCAGATCCGGCGTTGCGGGCGGGCGTCCTCTCCCCCGGAAAGGGGGAGAGACAGAGAGGGGGTCCGCCGGGGCGCAGCCGGGCAATGCGGCGGGACCGGGATCGGGCAGTCGCGCACAGGTTTCGGTGTGAGGGCACCCGAAAAGCTCCGGCCTTGCGGATGCCGGCCGGCTCGGCCACATCACCGGCGCTTGCCTAAAGCCATGCCTGAAAGCAGCCGCAGCGGCGGCCTCAGACCCGCGCGCCGGCCTGCAGCCAGTTGATGTAGATGCGCTCGGCATTGGTGTTGAACCGCTCCATATGCGCAGCGCAGTCGGCGATCAGCCGGTCGGCACCGCCCGGGCCGAGGTGGATGTCGAGCGTGTCGCGGGCGACCCGGTCGGCGGTCCAGTTGGCGGCGGTCTCGGCGTCGGCCTCGAGATGGAACTGGGTCGAGAAGGCGCGCGGTCCCCAGCTCATCGCCTGCACGGCGCAGGCGGGCGAGGTGGCCAGCACCTTTGCGCCCTCGGGCAGGCGGGTGATCTCGGCGCCGTGCCACTGCAGGCAGGGGAACTCCTCGGGCACGTCGTCGAGGAACAGGCTGACGGCGCCTTCCTCGGTCATCTGAACGATCTTCACCCCGACTTCGGGACGCGCCGCCTTCCCGACCGCGCCGTCCAGCGCGCAGGCCAGGAGCTGGTGGCCGAGGCAGAGACCCAGATAAGGCAGCCCGCGCTCGGCGACCGCCTCGCGGATCAATGCCTTCTCGGCTGCCAGCCAGGGGTGAATGTCCTTCTCCCAGACATCCATGATGCCGCCGCCGACGATCAATCCGTCGAATCCGTCGAGGGGCGGCGGCGTCTCTCCGGCGTAGAGATGCACGGACACCAGGTCGTGCCCATCCTCGGCCAGGAGATGGCGGAACACGCCCGGATGGTCGAACTCGCCGTGCTGCAGCGCCAGGATCTTCATGCATGTCCTCCCATCGCGGCCCTCGCTGGTCCAGCCGGTCTGAACCGGGCCCGATTCGGCTGCGCAGCAAAACCGGAACCGGGGCCGCTGGCAATCGGCGATTGCCGGGAATCGGGCCTAGGGGCGCATTTTTCGGTTCCTTTCGGCGGCGGCGCTGATGATAAGGGCGGGCAGCGGGCGGAAGGCCCGCGGGAACGGGACCGGACATGGCCGAGACTCTTGACGCATGGTTGGCCGAGCGGGCCGCGCCCGAGCTGGCGGCGGCGCTCGGCGCGCTGGCGGAGGGCGTGGCCGGACTGGCGGCGCGGCTGGCCGGAACGGGCGCGCTGCCGGATGCCGAGCGGGTCATCGCGCGCTGGCTGCCCGGCTCGGGCATCCGCTGCGTGTCCGCCCATGGGCGCGAAGCCGTCGAGGCCGATCCGAATGGCAGGCTGGCGCTGGCGCTGGAGCCGCTGGAGGGCGACCCGGACCTCGGTGCCGCCGGGACGATCTTCTCGCTGAGGCCTGCGGCGGCGGGCGCGCCGGAGGCGAGCTTCCTGACCCCCGGCACCGGGATCCTGGCGGCGGGCGCCGCGCTCTACGGCCCGCGCGGCCGCCTGGCACTGGCGCTGGGCGGCGCGGCGCAGGGCTTCACCCTCAATCCGGACGCGGGCTTCGAGGCGGCCGGGGACCCGCCCGCGATCCCGCAGGAGTCTCCCCTGATCGCCACCGAAGCAGGCGAACTTCGCCGCTGGGACCGCCCGCTGCGGCTCTATGTCGAGGATTGCCTCGCGGGCGCGGACGGCCCGCGCGCCGCCGATCACGACCTGTTCTGGAGCGGCTGCCTGACCGCCGAGCTGCACCGCCTGCTGGCGCGCGGCGGGCTGCTGCTGGCCCCATCCGGCGCGCCCCGGCTGCCATCCCTGATCCACCACGCCCAGCCGCTGGCCTTCATCGCGGAATCGGCGGGCGGCACGGCAACCGACGGCACGCGCCGCATCCTGGATGTGACCCCGCGCAGCCTCGGGGCAACCTCCGCGCTGGTCGTCGGATCGCCCGCCCCCGTTGCCCGCGTGGCGGCCTATCACGACCTGCCCGACAGCGAGACCTCGCCGCTGTTCGGCCAGCGCGGCCTGTTCCGCTTCTGAGGGAGACGAACTCATGTCGCTGAAGCACCCCATCATCACCGTGACCGGCTCGTCCGGCGCAGGCACCTCGACGGTCAAGCACACCTTTGAGCAGATTTTCCGGCGCGAGGGCGTGCGCGCGGCCACGGTCACCGGCGACGCCTTCCACCGCTACAACCGCGCCGATATGGCCGCCGAACTGGCGCGGCGCACCGCCGCGGGCGACCAGACCTTCAGCCATTTCAGCATCGACGCCAACATCCTGACCGAGCTCGAGACGCTGTTCCGGGTCTATGGCGAGACCGGGCGCGGGCGCATCCGCCACTATGCCCATGACGAGGAGGATGCCCGCGAGCTCGGCGTGGCGCCCGGCAACATGACCGAGTGGGAGGACCTGCCACCCGAAACCGACCTGCTGTTCTACGAGGGCCTGCACGGCGCCGTCGCCGCCGAGGGGCTGGATATCGCCAGCCATGTGGACCTGAAGATCGGTGTCGTGCCGGTGATCAACCTGGAATGGACCCAGAAGATCCACCGCGACCGGGCGGCGCGCGGCTATTCCACCGAGGCGGTCACCGACACGATCCTGCGCCGGATGCACGACTATATCCACGTGATCTGCCCGCAATTCTCGGAGACCGACATCAACTTCCAGCGGGTCCCGGTGGTGGACACCTCGAACCCCTTCGTCGCCCGCTGGATTCCGACGCCGGACGAGAGCGTGGTGGTGATCCGGTTCAAGAACCCGCGGGGGATCGACTTCTCGTATCTGGTCTCGATGATCCAGGGCAGCTGGATGAGCCGGGCGAATTCGATCGTCATCCCCGGCAACAAGCTGGACCTGGCGATGCAACTGATCCTGACGCCGCTGATCCACCGGCTGGTCGACCGGGCGCGGCGGGCGTGAGGGCAGTCGCCATCACGGCCCTTGCCTTCCCGCGCGCGGTCGGGGAAAAGGCGGGACCCCTTCGCTGACGGAAGCCATCATGAGCCAATCGCCCCTCCGCGCCGTGGTCTTCGATCTCGACGGCACGCTGGTCGACAGCGCGCCCGACCTGCATGCGGCGGCGAATGCGCTGCTGGAGGAAATGGGGCTTCAGCCGCTGATGCTCGCCGAGGTCCGCGGGTTTGTCGGCAACGGCATTGCGAAGCTGGTCGAGCGCTGCCTGGCGGCGCGCGAGAAACCCCTGCAGGCGCGCGCGCTGACCGATGCGGTCACCCGTTTCAAGGAGTTTTACGGCGCCGCGCCGGCCGCGCTGACCCGGCCCTTTGACGGGGTCGAGGCGATGCTGGGCGGGCTGACCGCGCGCGGCCTGCTGCTGGGGGTCTGCACCAACAAGCCCGAGGGCCTGACCAACGC
>DATHZU010000179.1:0-3020 GCA_035458445.1 Thermohalobaculum sp.
GGATAAAAGCGAGATGATCGCCCGGCTGGCGATGTCGACCGCCTCGGTCATGATGATGAGCGAGCACGAGCATGAGATCGCCGAGGCGCTGGAAGCGGGCGATCTCGACGAGGCGCACGAGGAGGCGGAAGAGCTGGTGCCATGGATGAAAGGCACCGACTGGCGCCATGAGCTGATGGAGCCCGTCGCGATGGCCACCAAGGCGCTGGAAGCGCTGGTCGCCCGCCTTGAGGCCAAGGATGCGGACGGCGCGCGGACCGCCCTGGAGGAGGTGGAGAAGCATTTCAAACATGTTCACCACGAGCTGATGGAGCTGGTCGGCGAGGGGATGGGCCACTGAAGGCGCCGCGCCCGGCCGCAGTTCTAGTTCGCGTGGAGCAGAACCGGATGTTCGTGACCCGGTCTGAAACACCCGCAGCCTAGCGCCGGGGGCGGCGATGACTGCCGCCCCCGGTAACCCCGTGACTTGCGCATGCCGGCCTTGGCACCGCGATTGTGTTTTCGCGCTTCCCTTCGGGCGCGAAAGCCGCTTCAACTGCCTCCCTCAGGGGGACGGAGGGACGCCTTGGAGCTCTGGATACCAATTACGGTCGCTGCAGCCTTCCTGCAGAACCTGCGCTCGGCGCTGCAGAAGCACCTGAAGGGGCGGCTCTCGACCGCGGGCGCGGCCTATGCGCGGTTCGTCTATGCCTGGCCGCTGGCGATCCTCTATGTCTGGGGGCTGAACCGGATCGGCGGGCTGGAGCTGCCGGAGCCGAACCTGACCTTCCTGCTGTATTGCGTCGCCGGAGGCCTCAGCCAGATCCTGTTCACGGTGGTGCTGCTGTGGATGTTCTCGTTCCGCAGCTTCGCGGTAGGGACCACCTTCTCGAAGCTGGAGGTGATCATGGTCGCGGGCCTCAGCGCCGCGATCCTGGGCGACGGGCTGACGGGGGTGGCGGTACTGGCGGTCGGGCTGAGCGCACTCGGCGTGGTCTGCCTGTCGATGGACCAGAGCAACCTGACATGGCGCCGCCTTGCGGAGGGGTTGACCGAGAAGCCGACGCTGATCGGGCTGTTGTCGGCGGCGTTGCTGGGGGCCTCGTCGGTGTTCTATCGGGGCGGCTCGCTGTCGCTGGGGCATGACCACATCGCCATGGCGGCGGGCTACACGCTGGCGGTCAGCGTGGTGCTGCAGACACTGATGATGGGCGCCTGGATGCTGTGGCGCGATCCCGGGCAGGTTCGCGCGGTGTTCCGCCACTGGCGGGTGGCGGGGCCGGTGGGGGTGGTGGGGGCGCTGTGCTCGATCTGCTGGTTCACCGCCTTCACCCTGCAGAACGCGACCCATGTCCGCGCGGTGGGCCAGATCGAGCTGGTCTTCACCTTCATCGCCACGGTGGTGTTCTTCCGCGAGAAGGTCAGCCGGCTGGAGGTTCTGGGGATCGTCATGGTGGTGGGCGCGATCCTGCTGCTGTTGCTGGGGGGGTGACGCGGCTCACTGGAACGCGAAGCGGGCGTGCTGCGCGGGAAGCTGCGGGTGGCCGAGGATGAAGTCCGCCGCGCGGGCGGCGATCATCTGGATCGGGGTGTTCAGGTTGGCGCTGATGATGCGCGGGATAACCGAGCCGTCGACGACGCGCAGGCCCTCGATGCCGTGGACCCGCATCTCGGGGTCGACCACCGCGTCCTCCCCGGTGCCCATGCGGCAGGTGCCGCAGGGGTGGAAATCGGTGGTGGTCATGGCGCGGACGGCCTCGGCGATCTCGGCGTCCGTGCGGGCATCCGGGCCGGGGTCGAGCTCGGCGCCGCGGAAGCGGTCGAAGGCGGGCTGGGAGATCAGGTCGCGGGCGCTGCGGATGCCTTCCACCTGCTCGGCCAGGTCGTGCGGGTCGGCCAGATAGTTGAAGTGCAGCACCGGCTTGTCGCCGGGGTCCGCCGAGCGAAGCGTCAGGCGGCCCTGGCTGCGCGGGCGGAGCTGGTCGATATGCAGCGCGAAGGCCTGGCGGAGCCGGATCTCGTTGCCCTCGTACTCGAAGCCGACGGGGCCGAAATGGTATTGCAGGTTCGGGTAGGGCACATCCGTATTGCCGCGGATCAGGCCGCCGGCCTCCCAGATGTTCGAGGCGGCGATGCCCTTGCGGGTCAGCAGCCACTCGGCCCCCGCCATCAGCTTGCGCCAGGGGGTGCCCACCTTGTGGATAGGAAAGGACTGCGTGCAGGCGTATTGCACCACCACGGTCGTATGGTCCTGCAGGTTCCGGCCCACCCCGGGCAGGTCCGCCACCGGGTCGATGCCGTGCTCGCGCAGGTGGTCGGCGGGGCCTATGCCCGACAGCATCAGCGTCTGGGGCGAGTTGATGGCGCCGCCGCACAGGATCACCTCGCGCGCCGCCCGCACCGTCAGGGTCTCGCCCCGGTGGTCGAGCACCACGCCCGTGGCGCGGGTCCCCCCGATGACCACGCGGCGCACCATGGCGCGGGTGAGCAGCGTCAGGTTCGGGCGCCCGAGGGCGGGCTTCAGATGGGCGACCGCCGCGCTGCAGCGCCGGCCGCCGCGCTTGGTGGCGTCGTAGCGGGCCACCCCCTCAGGATTGTAGCCGTTCAGATCGTCGGAGCGGCCCTGGCCCGCCTGGGCGCCGGCTTCGAGGAAGGCGTCGTAGAGGGGGTTCTCGAAGCTTCCCTTGGTGACCCCCAGCGGCCCCTCGGTCCCGCGCCAGTCGTCGGCGCCGCGGTCGCTGCTCTCGCCCGCCTTGAAATAGGGGAGGCAATCCGCATAGCTCCAACCGGGCAGGCCCAGGTCGCTGGCCCAGCCGTCGTAATCGAGCGGGTGGCCCCGCATGTAGACCATTGAGTTGATAGAGGAGGACCCGCCCACCACCTTGCCGCGCGGCATCGGCACGGCGCGGCCGGAGAGTTCGGCCTCGGGCTCGGTCACATAGTTCCAGTTGATCCGCGGGTCGCGGAACACCCGGTAGACCCCGGCGGGGACATGGATCATCAGGTCGCGGTCGGGGGGGCCGGCTTCCAGCACCAGCACG
>DATHZU010000180.1:0-14613 GCA_035458445.1 Thermohalobaculum sp.
CCATCACCCGCGCCGCGATGGCGGCGATCGGCGAGCCGACCGCCTTGGCAACGAACGGGACGGTGCGCGAGGCGCGCGGGTTGACCTCGAGGACATTGATCTCATCGCCCTTGATGGCGAACTGCACGTTCATCAGCCCGCTGACCTCGAGCCCGATGGCCAGCGCATGGGCCTGGCGGTCGAGCTCGGCGATCATCTGCGGCGCCAGCGAATGGGGCGGCAGCGAGCAGGCGGAGTCGCCGGAATGGACGCCGGCCTCCTCGATATGCTCCATGATCCCGGCGACATGGACTGTGTCGCCATCGGCGAGTGCGTCGACATCGACCTCGACGGCGCCCGCGAGGTAGCTGTCGATCAGCACCGGCGAGCTGCCCGAGACCACCACCGCCTCGTTGATGTAGCGCCTCAGCTCGGCGTCGTTGCGCACGATCTCCATCGCCCGGCCGCCCAGCACGTAAGATGGCCGGATGACCACCGGATAACCCACCCGGGCGGCGATCTCGAAGGCCTCGTCGCCGGAGCGGGCGATGCCGTTGACCGGCTGCTTCAGCTCGAGCCGGTGCAGCAGTTTCTGGAACCGCTCGCGGTCCTCGGCCAGGTCGATGGCGTCTGGCGAGGTGCCGAGGATCGGGATGCCCGCCGCCTCCAGCCCGCGCGCCAGCTTCAGCGGCGTCTGGCCGCCGAACTGGACGATGACGCCGTGCAGCGTGCCAGCCTCCCGCTCGACCCGCAGGATCTCGAGCACATGCTCCAGCGTCAGCGGCTCGAAATACAGCCGGTCCGAGGTGTCGTAGTCGGTCGATACCGTCTCCGGGTTGCAGTTGACCATCACCGTCTCGTAGCCGGCTTCCGTCAGCGCGTAGCAGGCGTGGCAGCAGCAATAGTCGAACTCGATCCCCTGGCCGATGCGGTTCGGTCCGCCGCCCAGGATCACGATCTTCTTCGCCGCCGTCGGCCGGGCCTCGCATTCGACCGTGCCCATCGCGTCGGCCTCGTAGGTCGAGTACATGTAGGGCGTCTGCGCCTCGAACTCGGCGGCGCAGGTGTCGATGCGCTTGAAGACGGCATTGATGCCCAGCGCGTTGCGGTGCGCGCGCACCTCGGCCTCGGGCAGGCCGCTCAGGGCCGCCAGTCTGACATCGGTGAAGCCCATCTGCTTCAGGTGCCGGATGCCGGCCGCGTCGGCGGGCAGGCCGTCCGCGCGCACGATCTCCTCGGCGGCGACGATCTCGCGGATCCGCGACAGGAACCACGGGTCGTAGGCGGTGATCTCCTGGATCTCGTCATCGCTGAAGCCATAGCGCATGGCATGCGCGATGATCCTGATCCGGTCAGGGCACTGCCGCGACAGGGCCTTGGTGAGCCCCTTGTCGATCGCTTCCTGCTGCTTGGCGTCGGCCCCGACCATGTAGCGTCTGAGGCCGAGCTCGGCGCCGTTCCGGCTGACCAGATCGCCGATCGGCGGCACCCCCTCAATCTCGATCTCGTCGAAGCCGCTGAGGCCGGTCTCCATCGAGGCCAGCGCCTTCTGAACCGATTCATGAAAGCTGCGGCCGATGGCCATGGCCTCGCCGACCGACTTCATCGCGGTCGTCAGCTCCGGCTTCGAGCCGGGGAACTTCTCGAAGGCGAAGCGCGGGATCTTGGTGACCACATAGTCGATGGTCGGCTCGAAGCTGGCGGGCGTCACCCCGGTGATGTCGTTGTCGAGCTCGTCCAGCGTATAGCCCACCGCCAGCTTTGCCGCGATCTTGGCGATCGGAAAGCCGGTGGCCTTCGACGCCAGCGCCGAGGAGCGCGAGACCCGCGGGTTCATCTCGATCACCACGATGCGCCCGGTCCCGGGATGCACCGCGAACTGCACGTTCGAGCCGCCGGTCTCGACACCGATCTCGCGCAGCACCGCGATCGAGGCGTTCCGCATCATCTGGTATTCGCGGTCGGTCAGGGTCAGGGCAGGGGCCACGGTGATCGAGTCGCCGGTATGCACGCCCATCGGGTCGATGTTCTCGATCGAGCAGATGATGATGGCGTTGTCCGCCTTGTCGCGGACCACCTCCATCTCGAATTCCTTCCAGCCGAGTAGCGACTCGTCGACCAGGATCTGCCCGACGGGCGAGGCCTCCAGCCCGGTGCGGCAGATATGCTCGTAATCCTCGCGGTTATAGGCGACGCCGCCCCCCGTTCCGCCCAGCGTGTAGGCCGGGCGGATGATCGCCGGCAGGCCGACCTCGGCGATGGCGTCCACCGCCAGGCGCACGCCGGCCACGATGTCGCGCTTGCCGTCCGGCTTCTTCGGCGCGGTGATGATCGTGGCGCGCGGATTTTCCAGCCCTATGCGCTCCATCGCCTCGCGGAACAGCTTGCGGTCCTCGGCCATCTCGATGGCGGCGCGGTTGGCGCCGATCAGCTCGACCCCGAACTGGTCCAGCACGCCCATGTCGGCCAGCGCCATGGCGGTGTTCAGCCCGGTCTGGCCGCCCATGGTGGGCAGCAGGGCGTCGGGGCGCTCGGCCTCGATGATCTTCGCCACCACCTCGGGCGTGATCGGCTCGATATAGGTGGCGTCCGCCATGTCCGGGTCGGTCATGATGGTGGCGGGGTTCGAATTGACCAGGATGACCCGGTACCCCTCCTCGCGCAGCGCCTTGCAGGCCTGGGCGCCGGAATAGTCGAATTCGCAGGCCTGTCCGATCACGATAGGTCCCGCCCCGATGATCATGATCGAGGCTATGTCGGTGCGTTTGGGCATGGTGTCTCTCGGGCGCGGCGCGGGGTCCGCCGGTTGGCTGAGTGGTGTCTGGCGATCACTCTTCCGGGCAGGATCGCCTGCCTTATAGCGATCCTGCGGGCGAGGGCAAGAAACCCTGTCGCGGCAAATGGCCCGTTTGCGCTGAGCCGCCTCGCCGCCAACCCTGTGGCGCTTTCCGGACGAATGTTGCCGAATTCATACAACCTTAGGGGAAATAGGGGTTTTCTTTGAGTTATTCACAGGCATACTAACAACTGGCAAAGGAGTTGCGTGGAATGGAAAGCGTTCTTCCGGGATCCGTGGTCGACGAGATGGAGCGGGGCCGCCGCAAGAGCAGGCGGGCACGCACGCGCCATCTGGTCGTGGCGGGCGAGCGCCAGCACCGGATCATCGAGCTGACCGACGACGGATTCGTCATCGAGGCGGACGGGCTGCCGCATCTGCGCGGCTATGTCGAGATCATGCTGGGCGACGAGCGGATCGCCCGCAGGCTGGCGGTCTTTGCCTGGGCGCGCGACGGGCTGGTCGGCTACGAGTTCAAGCACGACGCCGCGGGCCGCGAGACCCCGGTGGACTACGTGAAGCCGGTGCATCTGGGCCTGCTCGGCGCACCGGAGGCCTGACCGCGTGACCGGGCCGCTGATCCGCGCCATCGACCATTTCGTGCTGACCTGCGCCGATGTGGACGCGACCATCGACTTCTATCAGCGCGTGCTGGGGATGAAGGCCGAGACCTTCGCCGGCGGGCGCCGGGCGCTGAGCTTCGGCAACCAGAAGATCAATCTGCACCAGAAGGGCAGGGAGTTTACCCCGCGGGCACGGCTGGCGACCGCAGGGTCCGGCGACTTCTGCCTGCTCAGCGACGTGCCGATCCCGGATATCGTGGCCCATCTGGCGGCAGAGGGCGTCGAGATCATCGAGGGCCCCTGCGACAAGACCGGCGCCACCGGCCCTCTGCTGTCGGTCTATTTCCGCGACCCGGACGGGAACCTGGTCGAGGTCTCGAATCTGGTGTAGCGCCGCCATGGCGGGTTGGCATGCTCTCAAGAACCACCAGTGACATTGGATCGGCAAGCGAGTAGCCACGCGCAACCACCTCACGTCAGAAGCTGATGAATGACCCGGGTCAAGACAGACCGACCGCCGCTGATCGCGGCGGTGATCACGATGATGGCCACCTATTCGCTGGTCATCCTCGCCTCCATGACGCTTTCCTCGATCGCGCCGATCGCGGCCGAGACCTTCGCGGTGCCGGCCCGCTATATCGGCCTCTACACGTCGATTATCTACGTCGGGGCAACAGCATCCTCGCTTCTCGCTCCGAACCTGATCGCACGCTACGGCGCGCTCCGGGTCAGCCAGGGGGCCCTGGTGTCCGCCGCTGCCGGACTGCTCGCACTGCTGGCGGGGAGCCTCGCTCTGGGTGTGGTCAGCGCGCTGCTGATCGGATTTGCCTATGGGCCCGGCAACACGGCGAGTAACCGTCTGCTTTCGTCGATGACCGTGGCCGGCAAGCGCTCCGGCGTGTTTTCCATCAAGCAGACCAGCGTGCCGATCGGCGGTGCGATGGCCGGGCTGATCCTGCCCGCAACGGCCCTGACCTGGGGATGGCAGTCTTCGGTCTTCGGGGTCTGCATGATCTGCCTCGCCTCGGTGGTTCTGGTCCAGCCGTGGCGCTCGCAGCTCGATACCGATCGCATCCCAGCGCACCCGGTTCTTCCGTCGAGGCCGCTCGCACCGGTCACCCATGTCCTGACGCATCGAAGATTGCGCATCCTGGGAATCACCGGCCTTGTCTACTCGGGAATGCAATACGCCTTCGGCGCCATAATGGTCGCATTCCTGGTCGAGCGCGCGGGCGTCGGCGCGGTCGAGGCCGGCCTGATTCTGGCCGCCGCAATGACAACGAGCGTGTTTGCCCGCCTCGCCTGGGGCTATATCGCCGATCTGACCCGCCCCGACATCGTGCTCGGGCTGATCGGGTTCCTGACCGCAGGCTCGGTCCTGACCGCGATGTTCGTCGATACCACATGGCCGATCCCGGCCCTCGTTGCCCTGGGGTGCTGGTTCGGCGCGGCGGGCTTCAGCTGGAACGGTGTGTTTCTGGCGCTTGCGGCCGATCTTGCCGGGCCGAAGGACGTCGCGCTGGCCACCTCGGGGGCGATGACTCTGGTGTTCATCGGCTCGCTATCCTTCCCGGCGATTTTCACGGGGCTCCTGATACTTTCCGGTTATGCGCTCGCACTCAGCTGCGTTGCGCTTGCGACCGCGGGTGTCGCGCTCTTTTCCTGCGTGCAGTTGACCCGGGCCGATTGACAGCGCCGGAGGGCGGCCTCGGGCCATGGATTGGCGCCCGTGGCCGCGCCTGCCCCGCGCTTTCCTGCCGCCCGACCTTGACGCCCGCTTCTATCCCGTCACGCTCGGCCTCTCGATTCGAAAGCATCCGGAGGCAGGCCATGGCGCGCAATCTCGATATCTCGGCGGTCGGTCCGCAGACCCTGGCGATCCATGCCGGCGAGCGGCCCGACCCGGCGACCGGGGCCTCCAGCCCCAACATCGTCATGTCGTCCACCTATGTCACCGAGAAGCCCGAGGGGTTCTCGGCCTACGAACTGACCGAGGACAGCCCTTACGTCTACACCCGCTGGGCCAACCCCACCGTCCGCCAGCTCGAGCAGAAGGTGGCCGCGATGGAGGGCGCCGGGGCCGCCAGCGCCTTCGCCTCGGGCATGGCGGCGGCCAGCGCCATCCTGTTCGCGGAACTGTCGCAGGGCGACCACCTGGTGCTGTCGGACGTGGCCTATGCCGGCATCGCCGAGCTGACCCGCGACACGCTCCCGCGGATGGGGATCGCGGTGACCAAGGTCGACACCTCGGACCTCGGCGCCCTGGCCGCCGCCATGCGGCCGGAGACGAAGCTGGTCTTCATCGACACCCCCTGCAACCCGCTGCTGCGCCTGACCGACATCGCCGCCGCGGCGAAGATCGCCCATGACGCCGGCGCCCGGCTGGCGGTCGACAGCACCTTCGCCAGCCCCATAGGCTGTCAGCCCCTGAAGCTGGGGGCCGACTACGTGATGCACTCGGCCACCAAGTATATCGGCGGCCACGGCGACGCGGTCGGCGGCCTGGTCTGCGCCTCGGCCGAGCTGATCCGGCCGCTGGTCAGCGAGGCCATCGTCCATTACGGCGGCGTGATGAGTCCCTTCAACGCCTGGCTGATCGCCCGCGGCGCCGCGACCCTGCCGCTGCGAATGAAGGCGCATCAGGAAACCGCGCTGGCGGTGGCGCGCTGGCTCGAGGGCGACCCCCGCGTGGCGCGGGTCAACTATCCGGGGCTCCAAAGCCACCCCCAGAACGAACTGGCGCGCCGCCAGATGCGCAACTTCTCGGGCATGATGTCGTTCCAGCTGAAGGGCACCGAGACCGACGGCCAGGCGGCGGCCGAGCGGATGGGCAAGGGCCTGGACATCCTCCACTACGCCGTGTCGCTGGGCCACCACCGCAGCCTGATATGCTGGATGCCCTCCGAGGCGATGATCGGGAACTCGTTCCGCCTGACGGGCCGGCAGGCCGAGGCCTACCGCGACTGGGCCGGCCCCGGCATCTTCCGCCTGTCCGTCGGGCTGGAGGACGCCGACGACCTGATCCGCGACCTGGACCGGGTGCTGGGATGAAGGTCACCATCCTCGACGACTGGTTCGACACCATCCGGCACCTGCCCTGCTTCGCGCTGATGGCGGGGCACGACGTCACCATCTGCAACGACCATGTCGAGGACACCGATGCCCTGGCCGCGCGGCTGGCGGAGACCGAGGCGCTGGTGCTGATCCGCGAGCGCACCGCGATCCGGGGCGATCTCCTGGACCGGCTGCCAAAGCTCCGGCTCATCAGCCAGCGCAGCGTCTATCCGCATGTGGACGTCCCGGCCTGCACCCGCAATCGCGTGCTCCTGTGCTCGAACCAGCATTCCGACACGCCCTCCTACGCGGCGGCCGAGCTGACCTTCGCGCTGATCCTGGCGGCGTTGCGGCAGATTCCGCAGCAGATGGCCTCGCTGCAGCGGGGCGGCTGGCAGATGGCGGTGGGCCGCTCGGCGCGGGGCAGGCGGCTCGGCCTCTACGGCTACGGCCGCATCGCCCGCGAGGTGGCGCGCTATGCCGAGGCATTCGGGATGGAGGTGGTCTGGTGGGCCTCCGACGAGGGCCGCGAACGCGCCCGCGCCGACGGGATGCGCTTGGCGACCAGCCGCGAGGCGTTCTTCGCCGAATCCGATGTCGTCAGCATCCACGTCCGGCTGAAGCCCACGACGCAAGGCATCGTCACCGCCGCCGATCTGGGGCGGATGAAACCCGACGCCCTTTTCGTCAACACCTCGCGCGCCGGTCTGGTCGCGGAGGGCGCGCTGCTGGCGGCACTGCGCGCCGGACCCCCCGGCATGGCGGCGCTCGACGTCTTCGACACCGAGCCGCTGACCGACCCCGCCGACGCGCTGGTCAACCTGCCGAACGTCGTGGCGACCCCGCATATCGGCTATGTCACCGAGGACGAGTTCGACCTGCAATTCACCGACATCTTCGAGCAGATCAACGCCTACGCCGCCGGCGCCCCGATCCACATGATCAACCCGGAGGTCTGGGAGGGGCGCTAGAGAAAGCCGATCGGATTGAACCAATCTGATCCCAGGATTTTGGCCCAAACTTTGAAACCGGGCCGAGATCCTTTTTCAGACCGAGTCACTCTGAAACGGTATCGGTCTGGCATGATGCCGACGACTTGACCGGCATCGGCGAATTGCGAGAAAATTTATCCAATCTGTGGATGACTTTGCCTGCGGATTGTGTCATATTTGGTTTAAGTAAAGTATACAAACTCAGGGAAAACAACAAAAATCCCGATGAGCAGGTTGTTCGTACGATTGTCGGTCCTGGCAGGCTGCCTTGCGGGCGCCCTGCTGGTCTCGGGCTGTGCGGGGGCACATATCAGCCGCCAGCAGACGAAGATTCCCGGCCAGGAGGTCGCCAGGCCCGGGCGCGTGCTGGTCCATGACTTCGCGGGGAGCGCCGCCGGCCTGCCCCCGGAGTCGCCGCTCGTCCAGGCGGCGGCACGCGGCGCGCCGCCGGGCCACGAGGCCGCCGCGCAGGGCCGCCGGCTGGGCGCGAAGGTGGCGAAGTACCTGATCGACGACCTCATCCGCTCGGGGATTCACGCGGTCCCCGCCGGACCCGGATCGGTCCCGCGCACCGGCGACGTCGTGATCCACGGCGCCTTCGTGGTGGTCGACGAGGGGGACCGGTTCACGCGGGTGATGATCGGTTTCGGCGCGGGCGCCAGCAGGCTGAAGACAGTGAGCGGGATGTTCCTGGCGGTCGGCGGCAAGCTGGTCCCCCTGACCTCGGTCGAGATCGAGAGCCAGGGCAGCAAGATGCCCGGCATGGCGGTTTCGCTCGGCTTTGCCACGGCTTCGAGCCTGGCCATGAGCGGCGCGTCGTCGGTCTACTCCGAGATCGGCCCCGAAAGCCTGAACGGTGCGGCCGAGCGGACGGCGCACAAGATCGCCGTCCATGTTCTGGGCGAATACACAAGGCGGGGCTGGCGCTCGACCAGAACCGGATCGGGCTGAAACGGTCTTCGTCTAAATCCCCCCCGTCCTCAGCAGCGCGATCGCCAGGTTCACCGGCGAGAAGAAGCCGAAGCCTATGGTCAGCACGAAGGTGCCGCCGGTGATCAGCCACATCACCGTCTGGCCCTTGCGCGGCAGGCCCGCGCGGCCGGCCCAGACGCTGAGGCCGCTGTTGACCCCCAATATCCCCACCGCGCCGACCAGCGACATGGCCACTGCCGCGATGATCGCGCTCTCGGCGTCCAGGCGCTGCATCACGAACCAGACGGCCCGGCCGATGAACGGCGCGCCCAGCAGGTTGAACAGCGCGAACCAGGTCACGGGGGTCTTCCAGGGCTGGGTCATTGTTCCTCTCGGCCGCTCGATTCCGACTCCTTAGCAGGGCCAAGACCACGGCGAAATCCGGCAGGTGCAGAATTGCCGGAAAACGACGCTTTCCCCCGGCGGAAGCGGCGTTTTCAGGCATGACCTGCGTGAAAATATCGCCGAAATTTTCATTCAACGAACAAGGGAGGGATTCGCGCCGTGCAGGAAGCCGTCTCGGCAGAAGCAGTTGCACAGGCCAACCGCGCCAGCGGCGTGGGGGCCGATCTGCGGGCCCTGCGCAAGGCCCGCGGCCTGACCCTGACCGAGCTGGCGGTGAAGGTGGGCCGTTCCGTCGGCTGGCTCAGCCAGGTCGAGCGCGACCTCGCCGAGCCGACGATCGCCGACCTGCGCCGCCTGGCGGATGCGCTGGAACAGCCCCTGTCGCTGTTCTTCGGCCCGTCGAACGCCCCCGAGGACGAGCGCGGCTATGTGGTGCGCTGGAACTCGCGCCGGGCGCTGGGCACGGCGGGGCAGGGGCTGGTGGAGCAGCTCCTGTCGCCCGACCTCTCGGGCTCGTTCGAGATCGTGCGCTCGGTGTTCGAGCCCGGCGCCGAACTGGCCGACTTCAACCACCGCGCCACCGAGGAGGCCGGCTACCTGATCGCCGGCGAGCTCGAGATGTGGATCGGCGAACGCCACTTCCACCTGAACCCCGGCGACAGCTTCCGCTTCAAGGGCGAGCGCCACCGCTGGCGCAACCCCGGCACCGAGCCCGCCATCGCGATCTGGGTGATCGCACCCCCGGTTTACTGAGGAAGGGGCCATGCCGGAATTCGACCCGATCACGCTGACCACTTTCATGGCCGCCTCGGTCGCGCTCTACCTGACGCCGGGCGCGGACATGATGTTCATCAGCGCCTCGGGGGCGGCGGGCGGCAGCCGGGCCGGGATCGCCGCGGCGCTGGGGGTCTCGATCGGAAGCCTGTTCCACACTGTGCTGGCGGTGGTCGGGGTGGCGGCGCTGATCGCCGCCCACCCGCTGGCCTACGACACGCTGCGCTACGCGGGCGCGGCCTATCTCGCCTATCTCGCCTTCGTGACCTGGCGGGCCGGGCCGCCGCAGGCGCAGGCCGCCGGCGCGCGCGAGATCTGGCGGGCGTTCCGCCGGGGCGCGGTCACCAACGTCCTGAACCCGAAGGTCTCGGTCTTCGTGCTGGCCTTCCTGCCCCAGTTCACCGATCCCGCCGCCGGGCCGGTCTGGCTGCAGATCGCGCTCTTGGGCTCGCTGTTCTCCTTCGCCAGCATCCCGTTCAACATGAGCTACGGCGCGCTGGCCGGAGCCGTGGGAGACCGCCTGCGCCGCTTCGGCGGCGCCATGAACAAATTGTCCGCAATCGTCTTGGCCGGCCTCGCGGCCCGTCTGGCGACCAACTGAGGGGAGCCGAGAGATGGCAGATTTTCCGACAACGGCCCGCGTGGTGATCATCGGCGGCGGCGCGGTGGGGGCCTCGTGCCTCTATCACCTGGCACTCAAGGGCTGGACCGACTGCGTGCTGCTGGAGAAGAACGAGCTGACCAGCGGCTCCACCTGGCACGCGGCCGGCAACGTGCCCACCTTCTCGGCCTCGTGGTCGATCATGAACATGCAGCGCTATTCGACCGAGCTCTACCGCGGGCTGGCCGAGGCGGTGGACTACCCGATGAACTACCACGTCACCGGCTCGGTGCGCCTCGCGCATTCCAGGGCGCGGATGCAGGAGTTCCAGCGCGCCGCCGGGATGGGCCGCTACCAGGGCATGAACATCGAGGTCATCGGGCCGGACGAGCTGCGGAACCGCTACCCCTTCGTCGAGACCCACGAGCTGGAGGGCGCGCTCTACGACCCCTATGACGGCGACATCGACCCCGCGCAGCTCACCCAGGCGCTGGCCAAGGGCGCCCGCGACAAGGGTGCCCAGATCATCCGCTTCTGCCCGGTCACCGGCGTGCGCCGCGACAGGGGCGAGTGGGTGATCGTCACGCCGAAGGGCGAGATTCGCTGTGAATACGTGGTCAATGCGGCGGGCTACCGGGCGCAGGAGGTGGGCGCCATGTTCGGCCGCTTCATCCCCATGGTGTCGATGTCCCACCAGTACATCCTGTTCGAGGAAGTGCCCGAGGTGAAGGCCTGGTCCGAGTCGCAAGGCCGCAAGCTGCCGCTGCTGCGCGACGTCGACAGCTCCTACTACCTCCGCCAGGAGAAGTTCGGCTTCAACCTCGGCCCCTACGAGCGCAACTGCAAGGCGCACTGGGTCACGCCACAGGACCCGATGCCCGAGGATTTCTCGTTCCAGCTCTACCCCGACGACCTCGACCGGCTGGAGTGGTACCTCGAGGACGCCATGGCCCGCGTGCCGGTCCTGGCCAAGGCGGGCATCTCGAAGGTCATCAACGGCCCGATCCCCTACTTGCCCGACGGCAACCCGAATATCGGACCGATGCCGGGGGTTCCGAACGCCTTCGAGGCCTGCGTCTTCACCTTCGGCATCGCCCAGGGCGGCGGCGCGGGCAAGGTGCTGGCCGAGTGGGTGGTCGAGGGCGGCACCGAATGGGACATGTGGTCCTGCGACCCCCGCCGCTTCGGCAAATGGGCCGACCAGGATTACGCCACCGCCAAGGGCATCGAGGTCTACGGCCACGAATACGCCATGCACTTCCCGCGCCATTCCTGGCCCGCCGGGCGGCCCTGCAAGGTCTCGCCCATGCATGACAAGGTGGCCTCCCTCGGCGCCCAGTTCGGCGCCTATGGCGGCTGGGAGCGGGCCAACTGGTTCGCCAGGCCCGGCGACGACACATCGGAGGAGGCCACCGAGACCTGGGGCCGGGCCGGGCCCTGGGAGCCGCGCATCCGCGAGGAATGCGAGGCGGTGCGCGACGGCGTCGGCGTGCTGGACCTGCCGGGCTTCTCGCGCTTCAACCTGACCGGTGCGGGGTCGGCGGAATGGCTGCGCGGCGTCATCGCGGGCGGGCTGCCCAAGGCCGGGCGGATGAACCTCGCCTACTTCGCCGACCATCGCGGCCGCATCGTCACCGAGATGTCGGTGATGCGCCACTCGGAGGACCACTTCACCCTGATCACCGCCGCCACCGCGCGCGACCACGACCGCGACTGGCTCCATCGGCACATGGAGCCGGGCCTGACACTGACCGACCACTCCGACGACTACGGCACCCTGATCGTCACCGGCCCGAAGTCGCGCGACCTGTTCGCCGCGCTGTCGGATGCCGACCTGACCCTGCCCTGGCTCAGCCTCCAGCAGGCCACCGTCGCGGGCCAGCCCGCCGCGCTGGCCCGCGTCAGCTTCCCGGGCGAGCTCGGCTGGGAAATCCATGCCGCCAACGAGCATATCCCCGCGATCTACGAGGCGGTGCTGGCCGAGGGCGCCAAGCCCTTCGGCATGTTCGCCATGGACAGCTTGCGCATCGAGAAGGGCTACCGGGTGTGGAAGGGCGACCTCTCCACCGACTACACCCTGCTGCAGGGCGGGCTCGACCGCTTCGTCAGGCTCGACAAGCCGCAGGACTTCCCCGGCAAGGCGGCGCTTCTCAGCGAAAAGCAGCAGGGGGTGACCAAGCGCTTCGCCACCCTGATCGTCGAGGCGGGCGACTGCGACGCCCCCTACATGTCCACCGTCTGGAAGGACGGCCAGGTGATCGGCGAGACCACGTCCGGCAACTGGGGCTACCGGGTCGGCGCCTCGATCGCGCTGGGCATGCTGCGCGCCGACTGCGCCGTTCCCGGCACCGAGGTCGAGGTCGAGATCTACGGCGAGCGGTTCAAGGCCACCGTCCAGCCGGATCGGCCGCTATGGGATCCCGCCAACGAAAGGCTGCGCGCATGACCCGCATCACCCTCCTCGACGGCGGCATGGGGCAGGAACTGATCCGCCGCTCGTCGCGTCCGGCCCATCCGCAATGGTCCGCCCATGTGATGATCCACGAGCCCGAGATCGTGCAGGCGGTCCACGAGGACTACCTGCGCGCCGGTGCTCGCGTCCTGACGCTCAACACCTATGCCAGCACGCCGGGGCGGTTCCGGAAGTTCGGGATGCCAGAGAATTTCGTCCCCCTGCAACTGAAGGCCGTCGATCTGGTCAAGGCGGCGCAGGAGGCGACCGGCATCAGGGCCACGGTGGCGGGCTGCCTGCCCCCGCTGGTCGGCTCCTACCATCCGGAGCTGCTGCCACCCGACGCGGACCTGCTGGCCGAATACCGCCAGATCGCCGAGGTCGAGGCGGATCATGTGGATTTCTTCCTCTGCGAGACCATGTCCAAGGCCTCCGAGGCCCGCATGGCCGCCACCGCCGCGTCCGAGACCGGCAAGCCGGTCTGGGTCTCCTGGACCCTGTCCGAGACCCTGGCCGAGGACGGCTCGGCGCGGCTGCGCTCGGGCGAGACCCTCGCCGAGGCCATCGCCGCGCTTGAAGGCCTGCCGGTGGCGGCGCTGCTGCTCAACTGCTGCCCGCCCGAGAGCATCGACACGGGCCTGCCCGCCCTGCTCGCCGATGGCCGCCCGGCGGGCGGCTACGCCAACGGCTTCACCCCGATCCCGCAGGAATTCAAGCTCGGCACCACCGTCGACCTGCTGGGGCGGCGCACCGACCTCGGCCCGGACGCCTATGCGGATTTCGCCATGGGCTGGGTCGACGCGGGCGCCGCCATCGTCGGCGGCTGCTGCGAGGTCGGCCCTGCCCATATCGCCGAGATTGCCCGGCGGCTGACCGCCGCGGGCCACGAGATCACGGGAGACACCCATGGCTGACATCCCAACCCATGCCCGCGCGGTCATCATCGGCGGCGGCGTCTCCGGCAGCTCGGTCGCCTACCACCTGGCCAAGCTCGGCTGGAAGGACGTGGTGCTGCTGGAACGCAAGCAACTGACCTGCGGCACCACCTGGCACGCCGCCGGGCTGATCGGCCAGCTGCGCGGCAGCCAGAACATGACGCGCCTCGCCAAGTACTCCGCCGATCTCTACGTCAAGCTCGAGGCCGAGACCGGGGTGGCCACGGGCATGCGCCAGAACGGCTCGATCACCATCGCCCTGACCGAGGAGCGCAAGGAGGAGATCTACCGCCAGGCCTCGCTGGCCCGCGCCTTCGGCGTCGACGTGAACCAGATCAGCCCCACCGAGGCCAAGGCGCTCTATCCCTACCTCAACGTCGAGGACGCCGTGGCGGCGGTGCATCTGCCGCTGGATGGCCAGGCCGACCCGGCCAATATCGCCCTGGCGCTGGCCAAGGGCGCGCGCCAGCGCGGCGCCCGGATCGAGGAGGGCGTCAAGGTCACCGCCGTCCACCAGAAGGACGGCCGGGTCGCCGGCGTCGCCTGGGCGCGGGGCGAGGAGACCGGCCAAATCCAGACCGACATCGTGATCAACTGCGCCGGCATGTGGTCGCGCGACCTCGGCCTGATGGCGGGGGTCTCGATCCCGCTCCATGCCTGCGAACATTTCTACATCGTCACCGAGCCCATCGAGGACCTGAGCCGCGTGCCCGTGCTGCGCGTGCCGGACGAATGCGCCTACTACAAGGAGGACGCCGGCAAGATGATGCTGGGCGCCTTCGAGCCCAAGGCCAAGCCCTGGCCGGCGCCGGGCGTAGCGATCTCCGAGGAATTCTGCTTCGACCAGCTGCCCGAGGACATCGACCATGTCGAGCCGATCCTCGAGATGGGCGTCAACCGCCTGCCGATGCTGGCCACCGCCGGCATCCACACCTTCTTCAATGGCCCGGAGAGCTTCACGCCCGACGACCGCTACTACCTGGGCGAGTCGCCGGACCTGAAGGGCTTCTGGATGGCCTGCGGCTACAACTCCATCGGCATCGTCTCGTCCGGCGGCGCCGGCTTCGCGCTGGCGCAGTGGATCGAGGACGGCGAGGCGCCCTTCGACCT
>DATHZU010000181.1:0-6537 GCA_035458445.1 Thermohalobaculum sp.
CTGCGAAATGCTCCGCGGCTCGAAGTCCGTGTCCAAATCCCAGAAGGTCACCCGCCCCTGTGCGTCCAGGTAGAACCCGCCGCCGGGGAAGTAGACGGCGCCGAGTCCGATACCGAGACCAAGCGCCGTCACATGCCCCTCGTCCGGCGCGAAGCCATGCCCCTGCGCTTCCACATAGTCAGCATGGCCCGAGACCCCGAGCAGCATCAAGCCGCCACCGGCGGAGACAGGAAAGTCGGCGCCTACCGAGAACTCGCCACGGTTCATTTCCCACTCGGCGTCGTTGATCATCTCGGCCGGGTTGCGGTTGTGCGACTCGCGCCGGAATCCGTCGATCCGCGCCCAGACATTCACCGGCGCCTCCGTCGAAGACAGGCCGCCTGCGGTCAGTTCGGCAAAGTTCTGGTTGCCCACCCGCTCGCGCAGCGTCGCGAAATCCTCGCGCATGGCTTCGCTCAGCAGCGTGTACCCGTAAATCTGGCCCAGTTCGAACAGGATCGGGGCAGCGCTACCGCTCGACGGGATCGCCGCCACCGAGAGGCCCAGGCTTACCGCACAGAGCCCCGCGAACCTCCGGGGCGTTGGAAACCGCTTCTCGGCCACCGCCAGCTTCGCCGAACAGTCGCGCGCTTGGATGAACGTCATGGGTACCCCCGAAATGATCGTGATTTTGCTGTATTACAACGGGCTAGAGGTGAATCTTCGCCGATCTTGGCGCCTAATGACATATTTCGCCGCGAACTGTAAAGCGCAATCGGCCCGTTTTGCGCATCAATGTGGCTCCTGCGCAGATGGGGAAATCGCCGGCGGCTGGTAGCCGAACTCGGATATCAGGAACTGCTCCTGCTGGCGGACCAACTCGATCGACTCCGCGTCGTAATAATACGCCGCTTCGTCATGTTTCGACGGGTTGGTCTTCTCCTTGGTCTTGAAATCGGCCGCGTCGAAGCCGATTCCCAGGTCGCCGAGAATCGCCATCAGATCGTCGCCCAGATGCTCCATGCGGACGAACCGGTCGGCATTGCCGTGGGCGCGGTACAGCGCCTCGATCTCGGCCGGCGAGCGAAGCCTGTCAGCCTCGCGCCGCCACGCTCCCGCCTCGACGAACAGGCGCAGGAACCGGTAGGTCAGAAGCCCGGTCGAGGCCCGGAACGGCCGGTCGGGGTATTCCCAGATTCCGGTCAGCAGATGCTTGCCGCGATCCGACAGCAGGAGGCGCAGCCATTCACGGAACAGCGCCGGATCCTCGGCCGAGGCGTAAAGCCGCCGCCAGTTCGCGGGATCGTTCCGGGCGTGCGCGGCCAGCTTGCTCGCCACCTTCGGCCAGGCACCCGGATGCATTGCATTCTTCTTGAGCAGCCGGAACGCCATCCGCGGGAAAGGCTGGGTCAGATACCGGCGCACCTTGCCCCTGCCGGCACAGCCATAGGCCCACAGCGACACGTACCAGTCCCAGGGATTGCGGACCGATCCGATGACGCAGCGGCCCCCCGCGTCATGCTCGAGACGGCTGTGCTTGGCGCGGAATTCCCCCGGACTGACCTGGTCGAGCAGTTTCGCGATATGTGTCGAGGCCGTCTTGTCCAACTGGAGAAAGATGACCTTGTCGCTGATGAACATCCCAGCCCTTTCCGGCCACGCCCGATCCGGGTCGCGGCGTGTTAAATTTAGTCACTTAGCCACGGATTTCCAAGCCGAAAGTCCCGCTGCGCTGCGGCCAACCGACGCCGACGGCGCCTGGCCGGAACGCCAATTAGCCCTTGCCCGGCGTGCGGCGAAACTCCAATAAGGTGCCCGGACCCGGCCCCGGCCGGCCGGACCGCGGGCGAAACGGATAGGACGCCGTGCTGAACATCCTGAAAATCTTCTTCCTGGCCAAGGGCACCAGCCCGGTGATCGTGCTGATCTGCCTGATCCTGGGCGGCATTGCCGAGGGCGTGGGGCTCGCCAGCCTGCTGCCGGTCATGTCGATCGCTTTCGGCGGCGCCGACACCGTGCCCAGCAAGTCGGTGCAGATGCTGACCGAGATGATGGGCAGCATCGGCGTCCCGCCCACCATGTTTGCCATGGTCAGCTTCGCCCTCGCCGGCATCGTGCTGAAGAACCTGCTCAACCTCGCGGCGATGACCTATGTGGGCTACGCGGTCGCGCATGTCTCGACCGGCATGCGGCGCGATCTGGTCGCCAACCTGCTGAACGTGCGCTGGAGCTATTTCACCGAGCAGCCGCTGGGGCGGATCACCAACTCGCTCAGCGTCGACGCCACCCGGGCCGGGCAGGCCTACATGGCGGCGGCAAACTTCATGGCGCTGTCGGTTCAGGCCGTGGTCTACGCCATCGTCGCGTTCTTCGTCTCGTGGGAGGTCGCGCTGATCGCGCTTTCGGTCGGCAGCGCCATCGCGCTGGTGCTGAGCTTCCTGGTCGGTGCCGCCAAGCGCGCCGGGCGGCGGCAGACGCGGCACACCTCGGAGTTCATCACCTACCTGTCGGACGCGCTGAACAACATCAAGCCGCTGAAGGCGATGGAGCGGCAGAGCAGCTTCGCCCATCTGCTCGACCGCAACATCAAGGGCCTGCGCCGCGCCATGCGCCGCCAGGTCGTCACCCGCAACGCCCTGAAGAACTTCGACGAAATCCTGGGTGCAGTGGCCCTGGCCTTCGGCCTGGCGGCGGCCGTGGTGTACTGGAACGTGCCGCCGGCGGAGCTGGCCGTGACCGGCATCCTGCTGATCCAGCTGGTCAAGTCCATCGGCCGCATCCAGAAGGAATACCAGGGCGCCGCGGTACTGGAGAGCGCCTATTACAACGTCGAGCAGCAGATCGCCGAGAGCGGCGCCGAGCGTGAGGAGGACCACGGCACCATTGCCCCCAGCTTCGAGCATGGCTGCAAGCTGGTGAATGTCAGTTTCTCGCACCCGAAGACGCCGGTGCTGCGCGATGTCTCGATCGAGTTCCCGAAAGGCAGCATCACCGTTCTGACCGGCCCGTCGGGGTCCGGCAAGACCACGATCACCGACCTGCTGATGGGCTTTCGCGTGCCGGACAGCGGCGAGGTGCTGATCGACGACCGGCCGCTGAATCAGGTTCAGCTCAAGCGTTGGCGCGCCATGCTGGGTTACGTGCCGCAGGAACTGGTTCTTTTCAACGACACGGTGATGGCGAACATCGCCCTCGGCGATCCGGCGCTCGGCGAGGCCGAGGTGCGCTCGGCGCTGGCGGATGCAGGTGCGCTGGACTTCGTCGACCGGCTGGCGGACGGGCTCGAGACACCGGTGGGCGAGAAGGGGGCCAAGCTGTCGGGCGGCCAGCGCCAGCGCATCGCGCTGGCCCGCGCCCTGGTCGCCAAGCCTCAACTCCTGATCCTGGACGAGGTCACCAGCGCGCTGGACCCCGACACCGAGCGCGAGATTGTCGCCAATATCCGCACGCTGCGGGGCGCGACCACGATCATCGCCATCACCCACCGGCCGGCCTTCCTGGGGATCGCCGACCGGGTCTACGAGCTCAGCGACGGCCAGATCGTCTCGACGGGCACGCACTCCGTAGCCTGAAGACTGTGCCCGTAATGGCCGATCAGGCCCGCGATCCGGCGCTGGCGCGGCGCGACAGGCGGTGGAACATGTGCGTATAGGCCGCGACCCCCAGCAGGGGAACGATCAGGTTCACCAGCGGGATGCTCAGCGGCACCGCCATCAGGGCGCCGGCCAGGGTGATGCCGAACACATGCCGCCCGCGCAGTGCCCGCATGTCAGCACGCCCGAGCCGCCGCTGGGCGACCAACTCGAAATACTCGCGCCCCAGCAGATAGCCGTTGACGGTCCAGAACAGCAGCGGCGCGAAAGGGCCGGAGATCAGGTAGAACACCATCGCCACCAGGTTGACCCCCAGCACCACCAGCGCGAAGCCGATCCCGCCCTTCAGCGCCTCGGCCAGCCCCACATGACGCGCCGGGGGCAGGTCCGGATAGTGGCGCGCCTCGACCGCGTCGGCGATCCGGTCCAGGAAAAGGTTCACGAACATGCCGGCGACCGGGAACATCAGGAATGCCGACAGGAACAGCATTGCCCCGACGGCCAGCCCCTGCACGGCGGCGAAGGGGGTAGCGACCTCGCCGATCCAGGGCAGGTCGAAGCTTGCGGGCAGGAAGCCGACCGAATAGGCCGCCGCGGCGCAGAACCCGGCCAGCAGTCCCAGCGTCAGCAGCACCGCGCGCAGCAGCACGCCGGCAAATCGCGGGTCCGGAAGCTGGCCGACGGCGCGCAGGAAATCGCGGATCATAGCCAGCTCGTCAGCGTCGCCACGTCAGGGCGCGGGCGGTCCTGCGGGGTAACGGTCTCGCTGCCGATATGGATGAACCCGGCGACCGACTCGCCCTCGCGGCAACCCAGTACGTCGCGGCGGAACACCGAGTCGTAGGCCATCTTTCCGGTCAGCCAGTTCGCGCCCCAGCCGCTGGCCAGCGCGGCGTTGAGCAGCGCCAGGCAGACCGCACCCGCCGAAAGGTGCTGCTCCCACAACGGGATCTTGTCGGGAGGCTTGGGGCTCGAGATCACGGCGACGATCACCGCACCTTGGGTGAACGCCGAAACCGTCTTGGCCCTGGCCGCCTCGTCGAGGTCCAGCGCGGCACAGCGTTCGGCAGCCAAGGCGGCGGCGCGGTCGCGCGACGCCCCCTCGATCACCACGAACCGCCAGGGTTCCAGCTTGCCATGGTCGGGGCTGCGCGCCGCCGCCGTCAGCAGGCGCATCAGCCCCTCCCGGTCCGGCCCGCCGTCACCCAGCGTCTTGGCCGGCCGCGAGCGGCGGGTCAGCAGGAAATCCATCACCTCGGGGCGCGGGTCGGGCATGCGGGGTCTCCGGGGTCAGCCGATAGTCTTCAGGATGGGGCGGGTCAGGGCGCTGAGCGATTGCCTCTGGCGGCCCTGCGCGTCGAAATTCGCGGGGTCGAGCCAGGTCTCGAAGGCGGCCTTCAGCGTCGGCCATTCGCTGTCGATGGCGGCGTACCAGGCGCTGTCGCGGTTGCGGCCCTTGGTGACGGTGGCCTGCCGGAAGGTGCCTTCGTAGCTCAACCCCAGCCGCAGCGCCGCCCGGCGCGAGGGGGCGTTGAGCGCGTCGCATTTCCATTCGTAGCGGCGATAGCCGACCTCGAAGGCCCATTTCATCATCAGATACATCGCCTCGGTGGCGCCCGGCATGCGCTGCAGCAGCGGCGAGTAGTTGATGTGCCCGACCTCGATCGAGCCGGAGGCGGGGGCGATGCGCAGGTAGCTGGCGACACCTACCGGCACGCCGCCGTCCTGACGGACGATGGCGTAGAACATCGGGTCGCCGTCGCGGGTCATCTCGCCGACCCAATGGGCATAGGCCTCGGCGGTGTCGAAGGGGCCATAGGCCATGTAGGTCCAGTTGCGGCCGTCCGCGCCCTGCATGTTCGCCTCGTGCAGCGCATCGGCATGGGCGACCACAAGCGGCTCCAGCCGGACGAGGCGGCCCTGCATCGTCACGCGGATGGGTCGTGGTGGTGGGGTCCAGCCAGCGGGCAGGAGAGCGCCGACCGGCTGGCCGAGTTCGTTTGTGCGCGTCATTCCCGCCTCCCGCCGTTCACGCGGTCATATTGGCCAGTTTCGGCCCGGCGTCCAGCCCCTCACGGGCTCTGCCCTCAGGTCCCCGTCGCCTCGCGCATCACCTTGATCAGCGCCGCCTTCTCCTCGAAGCCGATGCCGGGCGAGCGGTGCAGGCCGGCCATGCCGTCCTCGACGGGCACCAGGTCCGAGAACCCGCCGAAGGGGTGGAAGACGTCCGGATAGCTCTCGTTGCCACCCATGCCGAACCCCGCCGCGATGTCCAGCGCGAACTGGTGCCCGCCATGGGGGATGCAGTTGCGCGGGCCGAAGCCGTAATCCGGCAGCAGGTCCAGCATGCGCTTGTATTCGACCAGCCCGTAGGAGAGGGCGGGATCGAATTGCAGCCAGTCGCGGTCGGGCCGCATGCCGCCATGGCGCAGCAGGTTGCGGGCGTCCTGATGGCTGAACAGGTTCTCGCCGGTGGCCATCGGGCCGGGGTAGTGGTTCGCCAGTTCCGCCTGCAGCGCGTAGTCCAGCGGGTCGCCGGCCTCCTCGTACCAGAACAAGCCGTAGGGCTTCAGCGCCTCGGCATAGGCGATGGCGGTCGGCAGGTCGAAGCGTCCGTTGGCGTCCACCGCCAGGTTGCGGCCCTCGCCCACCACGTCGATCGCCGCCTCGATCCGGGCCAGATCCTCGGCCAGGGAGGCGCCGCCGATCTTGATCTTGCAGACCCGGTAACCGCGGTCGAGATAGCTGCGCAATTCGTCCTGCAGCTGCGTCAGGCCCTTGCCGGGGTAGTAGTATCCCCCGGCGGCGTAGGTGAAGACCTTCTCCTGCACCCGGCCGCCGTTCCAGCGGTCGGCGATCAAGCGCCATAGCGGCACGTCCGCCAGCTTGGCCGCCAGGTCCCAGAGGGCCATGTCGAGGACGCCGACAGCGACCGAGCGCTCGCCATGCCCGCCCGGCTTCTCGT
>DATHZU010000182.1:0-2381 GCA_035458445.1 Thermohalobaculum sp.
GGTCGCCGTCGAGCCGGCGTTGCGCCGCCGCTTCGGGGTCGGCAACTCGACCGGGCTCGGCATGGCGCCGTTCCTGATGAACCACCCGGTTCTGTTCAACAACTGGATGCAGACGCGCGAAGAAGCCCTGGCCCGGGTCCGGGCGCTGGCCTCCGCCGCGCCTCAGGATATCGCGGCCTTCCGCAAGGCGCTCGCCGAGGCCCGCGAGAACGCCCGCCTCTGGACCTCCGAGCACCCGATCCAGCAGGACAAGCTGGCGGCGCTCCGCGCCGATCTCGATGCCCTCGACACCCATGTGCGCGCCGATACCGCCTTCACGGCAAGCCACCCCTGGGACGCGCTCTGGCACTGGGCCGAGCGCACCCTGTCGCTCGAAGGCCAGGAGGCCCTGGTCTCGCTGATGCTCGAGCCGCACGGGGCGCTGATCGACGACCTCGCCGACCGGATGGACGCCGACGAGGATGCCGCTTTCCGGATCGACGGGGCGATGACCACCCAGGCCCTGGCGGCGATCCTGCGCGAGCTTTACGGCTGGGCGCTGGATGTCGACTACGGGCAGCCCGAGAACTGCGCCCGCTTCTGGTACGTCTCCGAGGAGAAGCTGGAACCCCGCCTCGGCGAGCGCCACGAGGAGGAGGGCGCGGAATACGAGCAGCCGCTGTCGATCGGCCGCGACGCCCAGCACCTCGCGGCCAGCCTGGACCGCTGGCAGGGCGAGCCGACCGTCGCGGCATTCCTCGCCGCCCATCCCGAGGACCGGCACGTGGTCCGCCGCGCACAGATTGCCGCGCGTTATCCCTTTGCCGAGATCCGTGACAACCTGATTGCCGCCGACCTGCTGCCGATCGACCTGTTGCGCTGCAAGCTCGCGTTCTTCGGCGCATCGCGGTTCGACCCCCGGTCAGACCGCTGGGTGCGAATCTGCATGTACCAGGACGCGCCCTTCCCCCACGAGCTGCTGGAGCCGGCACAGTGACCGAGAAAATGAGCGACCCGTCGATCCAGACCCCGACCGGCCCGGCCAAGGATGCCACCGGCCACTGGCATGTCTCGCTGGCCGAGATCGACGCCATGGGCCGCAAGGCCGCCCGTGGCGCGGGCCTCAGCTGGGGCCTGGCCGAGGAGGCCGGCCGCGCCGCCCGCTGGCTGGCCGCCTATCGCCTGCCCGGTCCGGAGGCGCTGCTGACGGCACTTCGCGCGATCGACGGAAAAGTGTCCGCCTGCGCTCCGCGCCCGCAGCAGCCCGTCTGGCTCGCCGAGGCCGGGGTCCTGTGCCCGGTCGCCACCGGCGCCGCGCTTTCCGACCGTGCGGACCGGATCGCGGCGGGCACGGCGTTCCGGCTCGGGCCGGTTGCCGCGCCGCTTTTGATCGTGCCGTTCCTCTGCCGCGCCGCCCGCGATCTGGGTTGCGTCATCCGGCTCGGCAACGCGGAGCACGAGCTGGTTGCGACCCCGGACGGCCCGGCGGCGGACTGGCACTGGCTGAACGGTGACACCGCCGAGGGGCTGACCGTCTCGCTCGCCGAAGTGGAACCGCGCGCCGCGAGAGAACCCGGCGCCGCGCCCTGGCGGGTCGCGGTCGAGACCTGGCGGGCGCTCGACAGCTTCGCCCACCGCACCTACGCCCCGGCCACCGAGGCCTCGCGCGCCGGCGCCGGGTCCGGCGTTCCTGACAGCGACTGACAGGTCCCGAGGCCGCCGCGCTCCAGGGCAATGCGGAGGGCCCGGGATCGGGAGCGCTCGCAGGCTCGACACCCGTCACTCCGTCGAGAGCTTTCGGCAGGGCGGGTTCGACCCCGCCCTACAACGGCCCCGAACGCGCACAGGTCTTGAACCCTCCAACAGGTTTATTTATATATTTCAATATATTAACATGCATTTCGCATGCGAAACCGATCTGGAAACTCAGTCCGGCGTCAGCATGTACCCGGCGCCCCGCACCGTCTGCAGGTAACGGGGTACCTTTGGGTCGGCCTCGATCTTGCGGCGCAGCCGGGTGATCTGCACGTCCACCGCCCGCTCCTGCACGTCCGAGGCGTTGCCGCCCAGCTCCTCGGCCAGGCGGGCCCGGCTGACCGGCTCGTTTGGCTGGCGGCAGAAGACCCGCATCAGGGCTTGCTCGGTCGAGGTCAGGCGCACCACCTCGTCGCCGCGCCTGAGCTCGCCCCGCAGCAAATCGAAGCGCGCCTCGCCCAGCGTGAGCGTCTTCGGCGCCGCGTCCGGCAGCGGCGGCGGCGCGGCGCGGCGCAGGATGGCGGCGATGCGCAGCAAGAGCTCGCGGGGCTCGAAGGGTTTCGGCAGGTAATCGTCGGCGCCCGCCTCCAGCCCCTCGATCCGGTCGCCGCTCTCGTTGCGGGCGGTCAGCAGCAGGATCGGCGTGT
>DATHZU010000183.1:0-2536 GCA_035458445.1 Thermohalobaculum sp.
CGACCTCATCGGGGAAACCGCCGGTATAGCGGAGGCCGCGGGCGTCAGTGGCGAGGCGCACACGCCAGCCGCGTCGCAGCATCTCCTCGGCCAGGGCCTGGGCCGGGAACATGTGGCCGCCGGTGCCGCCGGCGGCGATCACCAGCAGCGGCGCGGTCACTGGGCTTCCCGCAACTCGGCGGCGGGGTCGTGCGGACGCGACCGGGTCAGCGCCAGCAGCGCCCCCATCAGGATGGCGCCCGCCAGCATCGACGAGCCGCCATAGGAGATGAAGGGCAGCGTCATGCCCTTGGCGGGCAGCAGCCGGATCGCCACGGCCATGTTGACGAAGGCCTGCAACCCGAACAGCGTCGCCAGCCCGGCACCCGCCAGCCGGGTGAAGGGATTGCGCTCGTCGGCCAGCCGGTAGAGCGCGCGCAGGGTGATGAACAGGTAGAGGCCGATGATCACCAGCGTCAGCAGCAGGCCGAACTCCTCGGCGGCGACGGCGATGATGAAGTCGGTATGGGCGTCCGGCAGGGTCCATTTCACCGAGCCCTGGGCGGCGCCGACGCCGAACAGCCCACCCTCCTTGATCGCGGTCTGGGCGTAGGCGAGCTGGGTGTGGGGATCGACCTCGGCGGCGAGATAGCCGTTGATCCGCCCGGCGAAGTGGTCGGAGTTGAAATAGGCGAAGACGCCCGCCCCGGCGATCAGCCCGCCGAGCGCCAGCAGGATCAGGATCGGCGCGCCGGAGATGAACACCATGGTCGACCAGACCGCCAGCACCAGCACCGCCTGGCCGAAATCCGGCTGCAGCGCCAGCATCAGGGCGATGCCGATCGCCATCAGCGCGGTCAGCGTGCGGCCCGGCGGGCCGAAGCGCTCGAACGAGCCCGCCATGAGCCAGGCAGCAGCCAGCACGAAGCCGGGTTTCAGGAACTCGGAGGGTTGCAGGCCGATGAAGCCGAGCGAGTACCAGCGCACCGCGCCCTTGCCGAAATCGGTTCCGAGCCATGGCAGCGCCAGGGTCGCTGCCAGCGACACCGCGAAGAGCAGGATGCCGGCCCGGCGCACGGTGGCGGCCCGGCACATCGAGACGGCCGAGATGATGCCCAGCGCCATCACCACGAAGACCGCCTGGCGGACCACGTAGTGATAGGTCCAGAGTCCGTTCTTGAAGGCCAGCGGCGGCGAGGCGGCGAGGCCGAGGATCATGCCGAGGGCGAAGATCATCATCAGCGCGCCCAGCGACCAGCGGTCGACCGTGTCCCACCAGTCGCCGACCACCGAAGATTCGATGCGTGCGCGGGTGATGCCGCGGAAGGTGATCTCGGTCATCGGGCGGCCTCCTTCTGGCGGTCCGAGGCGGCATCGGGGGCGAGGAAGGCGGTCACGAGGCTGCGGAACGCCTCGCCGCGGGCCTCGAAATTGTCGAACTGGTCGAAGCTGGCGCAGGCAGGCGACAGCAGCACCACGTCGCCGGGCCGGGCCTCGGCGCGGGCCGCCGTGACCGCCTCGGCCAGCGTGCCGCAGAGGGTGTGGGGGGTGTCGCCGAGCGTCGCCGCAAAGGCGGGCGCGGCCTCGCCGATCAGATAGGCGCGGGCGATGCGCCCGAAGAGGGGCCGCAAGGGCGTGATGCCGCCCTCCTTCGGCTGGCCGCCGGCGATCCAGCGGATGTTCTCGAACGAGAGCAGCGCCTTTTCCGCCGCGTCGGCGTTGGTGGCCTTCGAGTCGTTGACAAAAGTCACGCCGCCGGCCTCGCCGATCCGCTCCATCCGATGGGCGAGACCGGGAAAGTCCATCAGCCCCGCCTCGATCTGGCGGGGCCCGAGGCCGGCGGCACGACAGGCGGCATAGGCCGCGCAAGCATTCTGGTGGTTATGGGCGCCCTTCAGCGCCAGGGCGGCGCGCATGTCGATGGCGGAGACCTGCTTTCCCGCCCGCCATTCTGTCAGGTGGTGCTTGTTCATGAACACCGCCCAGCCCTCGCCGCGGAGCCGCGTCTTGACCGAGACGGCGATGGGGGCTTCCACGTGATTGGCGAGGAAGCGGCCTTCGGGCTCGTCCACACCGATGACCGAGCGGGCGGGCGCTCCCTGCTCGAACAGGCGGCGCTTGGCGGCGAAATAGCCGCCGAGGCCGCCGTGTCGGTCGAGATGGTCGGGCGAGAGGTTCAGGAAGACGCCGATATCCGGCGCCAGGCTGCGGGCGAGGTCGATCTGGTAGGAGCTGAGCTCGATCACGACGATCTCGCCGGGGGCGGGCGGGTCGAGGTCGAGCACGCCGCGACCGATATTGCCGCCCATCTGGGTCCGCTTTCCGGCGCGCTTCAGGATGTGGTGGATGAGCGCCGTGGTGGTGGACTTGCCGTTCGAGCCGGTGACGGCGATCACCTTCGGCTCGGGGCCCTCGTCGTCGAATTCCTGCGGCTCGGCCATGGCCTGGAAGAACAGGCCGACATCGTTGTCGACCGGCACGCCCGCCGCCTGCGCCGCCACGATGGCCGGATGGGGCGCGGGGTAGAGATGGGGGATGCCGGGGGAGACGATCAGGC
>DATHZU010000184.1:0-9551 GCA_035458445.1 Thermohalobaculum sp.
GAATGATGATCACACCAATCCCGGACATGAAGCCGGAGACCACGGAATAGGGCGTGTACGAGACGAAACGCCCGACCTTGATCAGGCCCAGCGCCACCTGGATGACGCCGCCCAGGACCACGATGGCGAAGGCCTCGGGCAGATTGTTGGAGTACTGAGCGACGACCGCCGCCATGACCACGGTCATCGGCCCAGTGGGGCCGGACACCTGCGAGGGCGTGCCCCCCAGCAGCGCGGCGAAAAACCCGACGGCGATGGCGCCATAGAGCCCCGCGATGGCCCCGGCACCGCTCGCCACACCGAAGGCCAGTGCCAGCGGCAGCGCAACCACCGCGGCGGTCAGGCCGCCGAAGAGGTCGCCCTTCAGGTTCGAAAACAGGGTCTTGTACATGGGCGAGAGCTCCAGCGTGCCCGGCATCGGGAAGCACACAAACCCGGTGCTAGCAGGGGCCGCAGACGCCCGCAAGCGGCGGTACGGGAGCTTGCCTCTGGCGGCGCCACCGCATTCGCGCTAGTTCTGTCCGAGGAAGGACAACCGATGCCGCTCGCCGCAATTGCCCTCGTCATCTGCAATGCCCCGCCACGTCGTGGCGCGGTGGCGGCGAACTGACCGATGGCCGAGGCGAAATTCACCACCGGCAGCACCATGCGCCATGTGGCGGTGATGACCACCACCGGCGGCGCCGGGCTGATGGCGCTGTTCCTGGTGGACGTGCTGAACCTGTTCTACATCTCGCTGCTGGGCCAGCGGGAGCTGGCGGCGGCCATCGGCTTCGCCGGCACCGTGCAGTTCTTCATGATCTCGATGGCCATCGGCCTGTCTATCGCCGCCACCGCCGTGGTCAGCCGGGCGGTGGGGGCCGGCGACCAGGCGCGGGCCAGGCGCCTCGCCGCCTCGAGCCTGGTGCTGCTGCTGGCGGTGATCGGCGCCGCGGTGGCGCTGGTCTGGATCGGGCGCGGCGCAGCCCTGGACCTGCTGGGCGCCAGCGGCGAGACCCGCGACATTGCCGCCGGCTTCCTGGCCATCACCCTGCCCTCGCTGCCGCTGATGGGGATGGGCATGATCGCGGGCGGACTGCTCCGCGCGGTGGGCGACGGGCGGCGGGCGATGTTCATCACGCTGACCGGGGGCGCGGCGGCGGCGGTGCTGGACCCGATCCTGATCTTCGCGATGGGCCTCGGCATCGACGGGGCGGCCATCGCGCTGGTGATCACCCGGACCATCTTCGCACTGGTCGGGCTGTACCTCGCGGTCCATGTCCACAACATGGTCGGCCGGATCGACCTGCGCGCCGCTGCAGCGGATGCGCGAACGATCCTGGGCATCGGCCTGCCCTCGATGGCGACCCAGATATCGACGCCCTTCGGCAACGCCTTCCTGACCGGCGTCGTCGCCGCCCATGGCGATGCGGCGGTGGCGGGCTGGGCGGTCATCGGGCGGCTGACGCCGCTGGCCTTCGGAGTGATCTTCGCGCTGTCCGGCGCGGTCGGCCCGATCCTGGGGCAGAACCGTGGGGCGGGCCTGTGGGGGCGCATCCGCATGGCCTATCGCGACGCCCTGGTGTTCTCCGCCGCCTGGGTGCTGAGCGCCTGGGCCGCGTTGTGGCTGGCGACCGACCTGATCGTCCGCAGCTTCCAGCTGACGGCCGAGGGCGCCGAGGTCCTGCGCGCCTTTACCACGCTGGGCGCCGGGGCGTTCCTGTTCACCGGCGCGCTCTTCGTCTCGAACGCCGCCTTCAACAATCTGGGCCGGCCCACGCTGTCGACGGCCTTCAACTGGTCGCGCGACGCCGCCGCGATCCCGCTGCTGGCGCTGGTGATCGGCGACTCCGCCGGGGCCAGCGGCGTGATTCTGGTGCAGGCCGCGGCGGGCCTGGTGGTGGGCAGCGCCGCGGCGCTCTACGCCTGGCATTTCATCGGCCGGCTGTCGCGCGCCGCCCCGGGCGCGGACGCGGTTGCCATCGCGCAGCCTGCCTTCGCCTCGGGCCGGACCGCCCTCGCGGCGCAGCTCGTTGCAGAAGAGTCGTCCTCGGCTCTGGCACCGCGGAAAGACTCGCGTTAGATAGCCACGAACTTCGCCGCGCATGAGGATCGAGCAGTATGCCGAAGATTACCTATATCGAGCACAACGGCGCCCAGCACACTGTCGACGTGCCGGTGGGGCTGAGCGTGATGGAAGGCGCCGTGAACAACAACATCCCCGGTATCGACGCCGATTGCGGAGGCGCCTGCGCCTGCTCGACCTGCCATGTCTATGTGGACCCGGCCTGGGTCGACAAGCTGCCGGCCCGCGACGACATGGAGGAGGACATGCTCGACTTTGCCTTCGAGCCGAACGAGCGCTCGCGCCTGACCTGCCAAGTCAAGGTGACGCCCGAGCTGGAAGGGCTGGTGGTGCAGATGCCGGAGAAGCAGATTTGAGGGGCACCGCCCCTGCCCTTTGCCTGACCGCCGCGCTGCTCGCGGCGCCTGCCGCTGCCTGCGACTATCCCGGCGGCCCGCCGGATGCCCGCGAGGTCCGGGCCGAGGGCGAGGGCGTCGTCTGGGCCCAATACTCGAACGCGACGGAGATTTACGGCCACGGCGTCCTCGGCGACCGGATCGAGGCCAGCGTGCTGCGTGCCATGACGCCGCTGACCGGGCCCTGCGTAAGCATGGTCTATCTGGGCGACGAGGCGGTGTTCGAGGATGTCACCCCGCGCATCGCCGATGTGACCGGCGACGGCCTGAACGACGTGGTCGTGATCGAGACCCGCCTCGACGCCGGCGCCTCGCTGGCGGTCTACGGCATGGATGGCGAGGCTTTCGTGAAGCTCGCCGCGACACCGCATATCGGCCTCCCGTTCCGTTGGCTGGCGCCGGCCGGGATCGCCGATTTCGACGGCGACGGGGTGCTGGACGTGGCCTATGTGGAAACCCCGCATATCGGCGGCACCCTGCGGATCTGGTCGTTCAAGGATAACGCGGCGCGCGAGATCGCCTCGGCGCCCGGCTTTTCCAACCACCGCATCGGCGAGAACTTCATCACCGGGGGTCTGCGCGACTGCGGAGCGGGGCCGGAACTGGTGTTGCCGGACGCGCGCTGGCGGCGGACGCTGCGCGCCCGGCTGGCCGGGGGTGCGATCGACATCGAGGTCGCGGCCGACGACGCGGACCCGGCGACCATCGCCCGCGAACTGGAGTGCTCATGACCGGAATCCCCACCCGCCGGCCCGTGATCGGGGTCACCGCCTTCCTGCACCGGATCGAGGATACCTGGGAGGCGCAGATCTGCGGCAGCCGCACACCCGAGGCGGTGGCGGCGGTGTCGGGTGGATTGCCGCTGATCCTGCCGGGCCTGCCCTCCACTGCCGAGACCGGCGAGTTGGTGGATGTGCTCGATGGGCTGGTGCTGACCGGCGCGCGGCCGAATGTGCATCCCAGCTTCTACGGCCATGACGAGACCGAGGCCCATGGCCCCTTCGACCTCGGCCGCGACAACTTGGTGCTGCCGCTGACCCGCGCCATGATCGCCGCCGGCAAGCCGGTCTTCGGCATCTGCCGCGGCATCCAGGAGATGAACGTCGCCTTCGGCGGCACGCTGCACCCGGAGGTGGGCGACCTGCCGGGGCGGATGCGCCACCGGATGCCGAAGGGCGAGAAGGATCACGAGGTGATCTTCGCCAAGCGCCACAAGGTGGCCTTCCGCGAGGGCGGCGCCTTTCACCACCTGTTCGGCACCACCGCGGCGGTGACCAACTCGCTGCATGGCCAGGCGGTCTGGGAGCCGGGCGAGCGGGTGGTGATCGAGGGCCGCGCCGAAGACGAGACGGTCGAGGCGATCAGCATCGAGGGGGCGGAGCGCTTCGCCCTCGGCGTGCAGTGGCACGCGGAATACGACGCGGTCGAGGACCCGGTGAACCGGGCGCTGTTCGCAGCCTTCGGGGCGGCGGCGAGAGAGGTTGCAGCGCGCGCCTGAGACAATCGGTCCCCGCGATCTGGCGGCAAATGGGATTTACACAACCGGCATGGAAAACGTTCACACCACAGACGCCTGCATCATCGGGGCCGGGCCGGTCGGCATCTTCGCCGTGTTCGAGCTGGGCCTTCTGGACATGAAGTGCCACGTGATCGACATCCTGGACCGGCCCGGCGGGCAATGCGCCGAGCTGTACCCGGAGAAGCCGATCTACGACATTCCAGGCTGGCCGGTGATCACCGGGCAGGAACTGACCGACCGGCTGATGGAGCAGATCAGCCCGTTCAAGGCCGAGTTCCACCTGAACCAGATGGCCATCCGGCTGGAAAAGCGCGAGCCCTGCGAGGAACTGCCCGTCGGCGGCTGGCGGGTGGTCACCGATGCGGACGTCGTGATCGACTGCAAGGTGGTGGTGATCGCCGCCGGCGGCGGCAGCTTCGTGCCGAAGAAACCCTCGATCGAGGGCATCGAGGCCTATGAGGGCACCAGCGTCTTCTACTCGGTGCGCGAGATGGCCCTTTTCGAGGGCAAGAACATCCTGGTCGCGGGCGGCGGCGACTCGGCGCTGGACTGGGTGCTTGCGCTGCAGCCCAAGGCCGCCTCGATGGGTCTGATCCACCATCGCGACGGCTTCCGCGCGGCGCCGGACAGCGTGGGCAAGATGCGCGCCCTGGTCGAGGGCGGGCAGATGGACCTGCATATCGCCAAGCTGAAGGGGCTGATCGGGTCCGACGGCCAGCTCTCGGCGGTGCGTGCCCAGTCGGCCGAGCAAGGCGAGTACGAAATCCCCTGCGACACGCTGCTGGCCTTCTACGGTCTGACGATGAAGCTGGGCCCTGTCGGCGGCTTCGGCTATCAGGTGACCGACAACCTGATCCCCGTCGACACCGAGAAGTTCCAGACCACGACTCCCGGGATATTCGCCATCGGCGACATCAACCATTATCCCGGCAAGCTGAAGCTGATCCTGAGCGGTTTCCACGAGGCCGCCCTGATGGCGCAGGAGGCGTTCCGCATCTGCTTCCCGCAGAAGAAGCTGAGATTCCAGTACACCACCTCGTCGTCCAGCCTGCAGGCGAAGCTGGGGGTTTGAACCGGGCCTTCCGGACCATCTGCCCACATGCGGACAGCATGGTAACCTGTTGATTTAACTCATATACCCGAACAGGCTGCCGTAGATTCCGGGAGCCGGGCCGCATTGGGCCCGCGGTGTTTCCGGCATCCCTCGCCCGCCGCCCTCGCGAGCGCGGCCGAGGTTCCCGGCCAGGGTTCGTTGCCGCCGCTGGACGATTAACCTGTTGGAGTCTTGCCGGATTCTGTGCCATCGTCCGGTCACAAGACCGGCTGGTGGCCCATCGCCTTCGACGGGCCCGCCTCCCCGGCAAGCAAGCACCGGCAACCGGTGCGCGTTCAAAGACGAACACAGGGAAGGGAACAATGCAGCGTTTCGTAGTATTGGCGGCGTCCGCCGTCCTGGCCACCGGCCTCGCAGCTCCGGCCTTCGCGGCCGAGAAGCTCACATTCTATTGCTCGGCGCAGGAAGACTGGTGTCAGCTGATGGCGCGGGGCTTCGAGGAAGCGACCGGCATCAATGTCGACATGACCCGCAAGAGCTCGGGCGAGACCTTCGCCCAGGTCAAGGCGGAGTCCTCGAACCCCAAGGGCGATGTCTGGTGGGGCGGCACCGGCGACCCGCATCTGCAGGCGGCCGAGGAAGGGCTGACCGAGCCCTATGTCTCGCCGATGCGCGGCGAGCTGAACGACTGGGCGATCAGCCAGGCCAGTTCGGCCGGCGACAAGACCATCGGCATCTATTCCGGCGCGCTGGGCTACGGCTATAACGCCGATATCCTGAAGGCCAACAACCTGCCGGTCCCGGCCTGCTGGAAGGACCTCCTGAAGCCCGAATACAAGGGCCATGTGCAGATGGCGAACCCGAACTCGTCGGGCACCGCCTACACCACGCTCGCCACCATGGTTCAGCTCTTCGGCGAGGACGAGGGCTTCGACTTCATGAAGGCGCTGCACAAGAACATCAACCAGTACACCAAGTCCGGCTCGGCCCCGGTCAAGGCGGCGGCAAGGGGCGAGAATACCATCGGCATCGTCTTCATGCATGACGCGGTCGCCCAGACGGTCGCCGGTTTCCCGATCGTGACCGTCGCCCCCTGCGAGGGCACCGGCTACGAGATCGGCTCGATGTCGATCATCGCCGGGGCGCGCAACCTGGAGAACGCCAAGAAGTTCTACGACTGGGCGCTGACGGCGGATGTGCAGTCGCGCGCGCTGGAAGTGAACGCCTTCCAGGTGCCCTCGAACAAGGGCGCCAAGACCTCGCCCGCCGCGCCCGACCTGTCGTCGATCAAGCTGATCGACTACGACTTCGCCAAGTACGGCTCGTCGGACGAGAGGAAGCGCCTGCTGAAGAAGTGGGACGACGAGGTGAGCGTCCTGCCGCAGTAAGGTCGCGGTGAGTCCGGCGGCGTGGACCGCTCGATCCTCACCTGGCTGATCGTCGGGGCAGCGGGCTTCTGCCTGCTGCCCTGGTACACCCTCGAAGACGGCTTCTGGGGCTTCGAGTGGCTGTTCGACGGCTATCCCTTCGACACCGACTACGCCCCCGGCCTGTTCCTGCTGCTGCAGGGCGAGAAGCCGTGGCTGTGGCCCCTGCTGCCCCTGCTGCTGGTGCCGCTGGCGACGGCTGGGCGGGTGAAGTCCGACCCGCTCTACGGCCGGATCCTGGTGCTGGCGGGCGGGGCCGGGTTCTTCTGGCTGCTGGCCCAGGGCTTCGCCATCGGCATAAGGGGATGGCAGTTCGAAACCCTCGAGGCGCTGTTCGGGCGCCTCGGCGACCGCCAGTTCGGCATGGGCTACGGCGCCATCCTGGTGGCGTTGACCTTCCTGTTCACTTTCACCTCGGGCCTGGCGGCGCGGGGCGCGGTCAATGGCGATGTCTTCGTCGTCGGCTCCATCGGCTTCGTGGTGGCGCTGGTGGGCCTGTTCATCGCCTATCCCATCGCCCAGGTGCTGGTCAGCGCGGTGCAGGACGATGCCGGCGACTACGCCCTGCCGCTGTTCTTCGAGAAGATGGCCGACCGCAAGATCTGGGGGCTCGGCTGCCTGACCGGGCCGCTGAGCTGCGGCGTCGCCTGGAACTCGCTGTTCCTGGCGATCCTGGTTGGCGGGCTGACCACCCTGCTGGGCCTGGTCTTCGCCCTGGCGGCGACCCGGACCGGGATGCGCGGCACCCGGCTGCTGCGCGCGCTGACCGTGCTGCCGATCATCACGCCGCCCTTCGTGATCGGCCTGTCGATCATCCTGCTCTTCGGCCTGTCCGGCACGGTCACCACGGCGGTGGCGGATTTCTTCGGCATTCAGCCGACGCGCTGGATCTACGGCCTGCCGGGGGTGCTGATCGCCCAGGTCCTCAGCTTCACTCCCATCGCCTTCCTGGTGCTGATCGGCGTGGTCGAGGGCGTCTCGCCTTCGCTGGAGGAGGCGGCGCAGACGCTACGCGCCGACCGCTGGCGCACCTTCCGCACCGTCTCGCTGCCCTTGATGCGGCCCGGGCTGGCCAATGCCTTCCTGCTGGGCTTCATCGAGAGCATGGCGGATTTCGGCAATCCGCTGGTGCTGGGCGGCAATTACGACGTGCTGTCGACCGAGATCTTCTTCGCCATCGTCGGCGCCCAGAACGACCAGGGCCGCGCGGCGGTTCTGGCCATCGTGCTGCTGGTCTTCACGCTGGCCGCCTTCTGGGCCCAGCAGCGCTGGCTGGGCAAGAAGTCCTACACCACGCTGACCGGCAAGGGCGACGCCGGCATGCATCCGGGCCTGCCCGACCGGCTGAAATGGCTGGTCTTCGCCATCGCCGGCATCTGGACCCTGTTCACCGTCGTCATCTACGGCATGATCGTCTATGGCAGCTTCGTCGAGCTCTGGGGCCTGAACAACACCCTGACCTTCAAGCATTACATTACCGCCTTCTCGGTCAGCCTGACCGAGCACGGGGTCCACTGGTCGGGCGCGGCCTGGGACAGCTTCTGGACCACGATCCAGATCGCCGCGATCTCGGCGCCGCTGACGGCGGCCGTGGGCCTGGTCACCGCCTATCTGCTGGTGCGCCAGCGCTTCGCCGGCAAGCGGCTGTTCGAGTTCGGCACCATGCTCAGCTTCGCCATCCCCGGCACGGTGATCGGCGTCAGCTACATCCTGGCCTTCAACGTGCCGCCCTTCGAGCTGACAGGGACCGGCGCCATCCTGGTCCTCAGCTTCGTCTTCCGGAACATGCCGGTCGGCGTGCGGGCGGGCGTCGCCGCCATGGCGCAGCTCGATTCGAGCCTGGACGAGGCCTCGCTGACGCTGCGCGCAAACACCTGGCGCACCTTCCGCAAGGTGGTTCTGCCGCTGCTGCGCCCGGCCATCATGGCGGCGCTGGTCTTCAGCTTCGTGCGGGCCATGACCGCGATCAGCGCGGTGATCTTCCTGGTCAGCGCCCAATTCGACATGGCGACCAGCTACATCATTGGCCGGGTCGAGAACAACGACTACGGGCTTGCCATCGCCTATTCGACGGTGCTGATCTTCGTGATGCTGGGGGCGGTGGCCCTGCTGCAGCTTCTGGTCAGCGGCCGGCGCCTGGGGCGCCGGGGCCAGGCGGGCGACGTGGCGATGGCAGGGGGAGGATAGGGCCATGAGCATCCGGAGCAACGCCGCATCGGTGGTCTTCGAGGGCGTCTCGAAGGTCTATGGCGGCACGGTCCGCGCCGTGGACAACATCTCGCTCAGGGTCGAGCCGGGCGAGCTGGTGACCCTGCTCGGCCCCTCGGGCTGCGGCAAGACCACGACGCTGCGCATGATCGCCGGGCTGGAGCGCGCCACCGGGGGCCGCATCCTGATCGGCGAGCACGACGTGACCGGCCTGCCCGCCACCGACCGCGACGTGTCGATGGTGTTCCAGTCCTACGCGCTGTTCCCCCACATGACGGTGTTCGAGAACGTCGCCTATGGCCTCGAATCCTCCCGCGCGCCGAAGGCCGAGGTGGCGGACAAGGCCAATGCCGGGCTCGAGCTGGTGGGGCTGGCCGGCTACGGCAACCGCCTGCCCTCCGAGCTGTCCGGCGGCCAGCAGCAGCGCGTGGCCGTGGCCCGCGCCCTGGTGCTGGAGCCGCAGGTGCTGCTGTTCGACGAGCCGCTGTCGAACCTCGACGCCCGCCTGCGCCGCCGGGTGCGCGAGGACATCCGCGATATCCAGCAGAAGCTGGGCCTGACCGTGGTCTATGTCACCCACGACCAGGAGGAGGCGCTGGCCGTCTCGGACCGGATCATCGTGATGAACAACGCGGTGATCGCCCAGATCGGCACCCCGCGCGAGCTCTACGACGCCCCCGCCGACGCCTTCGTCGCCGACTTCATCGGCGAGGCGAACCTGATCGCCTGCGAGATCGTCTCGGTCTCGGGCGGCGAGGCCCAGGTGCGCGCCGGGCCGCTGACCCGCGCCTTCCCCGCCCGCGGCCTGCCCCCTGGCCCCGCCCGGATCGCCGTGCGGCCCAGCCGGATCACGCTTGCCCCGCGCGATACGCCGGGCTCGATC
>DATHZU010000185.1:0-4202 GCA_035458445.1 Thermohalobaculum sp.
AGATAAGCGCGCAGGCCCGCGGCGTCGTCGAGCCCGGCGAAGGGCTCCCATACCTGCCCCTCGGGCACGCCCATCTGGCCCTGGAACGCGGCCATCTGCGCCTTGGTCCTCAGGCCCGAATGGATGTCCGTGTGGCCCGCCAGCGGTGTGTTCCAGCCCTTGATGGTGTAGGCCAGGAAGGCGACGGGGCGGTCATGGTCGACCGCATCGAAGGCTTGCGACAGCGTCTCGACGCAATGGCCGCCCAGGTTGGTCATCAGCTCCTGCAGCGCGTCGTCCGAGCGGCGCTCGATCAGCGCGGTGACCGCCCCCTGGTCGCCGATCTCGTCCAGCAGGCGCCTGCGCCAGGCGGCACCCCCCTGGAAGGTCAGCGCCGAATAGAGCTGGTTCGGGCAAATGTCGATCCAGTCGCGCAGGGCCTCGCCGCCCGGCTCGGCAAAGGCGGCGCGCTGCAACGCTCCGAATTTCAGCCGCACCACGTCCCAGCCGAAGGCGCCGAAGATCGCCTCGATCCGCTGCCACAGCCCCTCGCGCACCACCCCGTCCAGCGACTGGCGGTTGTAGTCGATCACCCACCAGCAGTTGCGCAGATCGTGCTTCCAGCCCTCCTGCAGGCACTCGTAGATGTTGCCCTCGTCCAGCTCGGCATCGCCGACCAGCGCGATCATCCGGCCCGCGGGCCGCTTGCCCGCCCACGGCTTGGCGGCTAGGTAGTCCTGCACCATCGAGGCGAAAGCCGTGATCGCGACCCCCAGCCCGACCGAGCCGGTCGAGAAATCCACGTCGTCGATGTCCTTGGTGCGGCTCGGATAGGACTGCGCGCCGCCGAAGCCGCGGAAATTCTCCAGCTTCTCGCGGGTCTGGTTGCCCATCAGGTACTGCATGGCATGGAACAGCGGCGAGGCGTGGGGCTTGACCGCCACCCGGTCCTGGGGCTTCAGGGTGCGGAAATACAGCGCCGTCAGGATCGACACCATCGAGGCGCAACTGGCCTGGTGCCCTCCCACCTTCAGCCCGTCCGGATTGGGCCGCAGATGGTTCGCGTTGTGGATGGTCCACGAGGCGAGCCACAGCAGCTTGCGCTCGATCTGCTTCAGCCGGGTCAGGTCGTCCTGGGGCAGGGGGGTCATGGCCGTCTCTTCCGCATCTGGGTCCGCATGGCCATGTTATCGCACGAATCGGCTGGCAGGTGATTGCAATCTCTGCCTCGTTTCAGGCCGATATTGGCAGATCATGCCAGGAAATCGGTCGAATGCGCCATTGATGGCGCGGCCTTCAGCCCCGCCCGGCGCGGGCGAGCTGGCGCTCGCGCAGCCAGATATAGAGGCCCGCCGCCATCACCACGCCCGCCCCGGTCAGCACCCAGACATCCGGGGCAGTGTCGAAGATGAACCAGCTCGACGCGGTCATGTAGACGATCTGCACATAGACGAAGGGCGCCAGCACCGAGGCCGGCGCGAAGCGGTGGGCGACGATCGCCACCTGGTGCCCGGCCCAGCCCAGCACCCCGATCAGCCCCAGGCACAGCCACCCCACCGCGTCGGCGGGCCAGGCCCAGCCCAGCAGCACCGCCGGCAGCGCCACCACCACTCCGGTGAGGCCGGCGTAGAATTGCTGCGTGCCCGGGTTGTCGACGCCCGCCAGGATGCGGGTCATCACGAAATACATCGAGGCGCAGCACAGCGCCGCCACCGACAGCCCCATCGCCCAGTGGAACGAGGCGCCCCAGGGCCGGGTGACGATCAGCACGCCCAGGAACCCCACGCCGATGGCGGCCCAGCGGCGCGGGCCAACCCGCTCGCCCAGCAAGGGCACGCTCAGGGCGCAGACCAGCAGGGGGGCGGCGAAGAAGATCGAGACGGTGACCGTCAGCGGCAGGTATTTCAGCGCGAAGAAGTTGAAGAAGGTGCCGCCCGCCAGGAACAGGCCGCGCAGCGCCGCCCCGGGGCTGGGGAACAGCCTCAGCCCCTCGCGGGGCAGGATCAGCCCGGCGGCCACCGCCAGATGGCCGGCATAGCGGAACAGCACCACCTCGGAGGCCGGCAGGCCTGAGCGGACCAGCCACTTGGCCGCGGAGTCGATGCCGGTGAACAGCAGGAAGGCCAGCAGCATCAGCCCGATGGCGGCCAGCCGCCGGTCCTCGCGCGCCGCGACGGCCATTCGATTCTCCGGGTTGGATCAGGTGCCGGGCACGGAAGCACGGCCCGTCCGGTGCGGCAAGGGGAAACGCCGCCGGGGGGCAGCGCCATCCGGTGGATGATGGGGCGGGGCAGGGGTGTGCAAGCTTGCACACCATGCCAAGTTATTGATATGAAACATATTTCAAAATATGGGGTGTGTGCACGCGCAGGCGCGAGAGGCCCGTAGGGCGGGCTTCAGCCCGCCACGCACCGGAAATGCCGGGGTGAAACCCCGCCCGACGCGCCACCCTCACCCGCCGTCGCGTGCCTCGAGAAAGATGGCGTAGTTGCCTTCCACCGTCTTGGTGGTGGGATGCTCCGGCCCCAGCTTGGCGCGCAGGATCTCCAGCGCCTGCACACACAGCGGCCCGGCCTCGTCGAGGCGGCCCATGTCCTGCAGCAGCCCGGCGAGGTTGTTGAGGTGGTTCGCATAGTGCGGATGCCCGGTGCCAATGGTCTTCGCGTCGATCTCGATGGCCTGGCGGTACAGCGGCTCGGCCTCGTCGAAACGACCCATATCGCGCAGCAGCAAGGCGAGGTTGTTGAGGTCGATGGCATAGTCTGGATGTTCGGTGCCGACGGTCTTTTCGTCGATCTCGATGGCCTGGCGGTACAGCGGCTCGGCCTCGTCGAAACGACCCATATCGCGCAGCAGCAAGGCGAGGTTGTTGAGGCTGGCGGCGTAGTCCGGATGTTCCGTGCCGATGGTCTTTTCGCCGATCTCCAGCGCCTGACGAAACAGCGGCTCGGCCTCGGCGAAGCGGCCCGAGTACTGAATCGCGGTTGCTTGCCGGTCCAGGGCGTAAGAAACCTGCGCCGAGTCCGCGCCGAACTCGGAACGCGCCGCCACGGCCAGTTCCCGAGCCAGTGTCTCCGAGGCCACATAGTCACCGGCACGCCAGGTGAATACGACAGCCTTTCGAAGATGATCGTAGCTTCGGTGCAGCCCCGCCGCCCGCCGGTAATGCGCCGCCGCATCCCCCCAGCGGACCTGTTCCTCGGCGATCTCGCCGCGGCCGTAGGCGGCGCGGGCGGCGGACTGCACCGCCATTGCCTCGCGGGCCTCGATCTCGGCGAACAGGGCGTCGGCCTTCGAGAAATCGCCCCGCTCCAATGCCGCGCGGGCTTCGGCCATCCGGTCGGCGCCGATCTCGTTGCCCTCGCGGGCCAGCAGCGCTTCCAGTTCGGCGATCTTGGCGACTGCCTCCTTGTAGGAGGTATCGAGATCAGCCTGCCTCCGCTCGACCTCGGCTTTCTCGCTTTGGAGCTGGTCCAGGTCACGGCGCAGCAGTTCCTGCTTCGCGGCTCCGGCCTCTGCGATCGCCAGATGTTTTGCCTCCAAGTCGGACCGCAATTCATCGAGGCGCTTTTGCAGCGCCGCCTCGTGCTGCGCGGGTGTGTAGCCGATGGTGACGTCGCCGCCGACATCGCCGCCAACGTTGGCCGATCCGCCGCTGGCATTCTGGTCAGGACGGAGCATCAGTACCGTCCTTCCGTCCGCCCGTTGTCACGTCGCCACCGACATTGCCTCCCACGTTCACCGAACCGCCGCTAGCGGTCTGCCCGCCGCCGGAGGTGCCTTAGAAACGGCCGAGGAGCCATCTGAGGAAGCCGCCGGTAAACCCGAGGACGGTGATGATGATCGCGATCCGGGCGCGGTTGTCCTCGATCCCCAGCCAGTCCCAGATATCCGTCCAAATCTCTGCCATCCGCGCCCCCGGCGACCAATCGGGCTGAGTGTAACGCGGTTACGAGGGGACGGAAAGTGCGGGCCGCCCCGCCGCGCGTCGTCCCGTGCGCGCTGCAGCACGCAGTGTTGCTGCGCAGACCCGGGACCTCCCGCTCGCGCGCAAACTTCAGGAGGTCCCGGCTCGGCGGAGCGGCATTGCATGCCGCACCGCGTCCGGGACGACCGGGAGGTGCGGCGGGCGGAGACACGCAGCCCGGGCCGCCCTGCTCACAGTGAGACCTGTGCGCGACTGCCCGATCCCGGTCCCACCGCATTGCCCGGCTGCGCCCCGG
>DATHZU010000186.1:0-5484 GCA_035458445.1 Thermohalobaculum sp.
TGATCACGTCATCGCCGTCACTGCCTTCGAGGCCGAGGTCTGCATTGACCTTGTGGCCCTTGATCTTCTGGTCGCCGCCCCTGAAGCCGCCGCGATCCACCGAGTGCCCGTTCGCCATCGTTCATTTCTCCTGTTTGATGGTCCAAAAGGATTCTGCCTCCAGCTTGGTAGGCATACTATACTTAAGTATAAAAAATAATTTGCCTGTCAAACATAAAAAATCTTTCCCAAAAGACAGGTAAAAATCCCGATAAATGAAGTAAATGAGAAAAATTTATCGGCATTACTTTTTACCACAGGGAGCAAAATGGTCAATTTGGGGGGAATACGGAGCGATAGCGTACAAGTACGCAGTTTTTCCATGTTTCTGTGGGGGGAACTGCGGAAGTTGGTGTGCCTGCTTGCGCAGGATCAATGCCCGGGCACGCGGACCGGTGGTCCGGGAACGATGCCGGACAGGCTGGCGGGCGGGTCCGGGGTAGGTTAAAGCCCGTGAATCATGACGACGAATCCTCCGCACCTGCGCCCAGATGTCGCACCCTCGGCCCTGCTTCAGGCAGGTGATTCCCGGCCGGGGCAGCCGCGAATCGGCATGGTCTCGCTGGGCTGCCCCAAGGCGCTGGTGGACAGCGAGCGCATCCTGACCCGGCTCAGGGCCGAGGGCTATGCGATCTCGCCCGACTATGCGGGCTCGGACGCGGTGATCGTGAACACCTGCGGCTTCCTCGACAGCGCCAAGGCCGAGAGCCTGGAGGCGATCGGCGAGGCGCTGAGCGCCAATGGCCGGGTGATCGTGACCGGCTGCCTGGGGGCCGAGGAGCAATTTATTCGGGGCGCCCATCCCTCGGTGCTGGCGGTGACCGGGCCGCACCAGTACGAGCAGGTGCTGGACGCGGTCCATGCCGCCGTGCCGCCCGTGCCCGATCACAAGGTCGATCTAATCCCGGCAGCCGGCGTGCGGCTGACGCCGCGGCACTACGCCTATCTGAAGATCTCGGAGGGCTGCAACCACGCCTGCCGCTTCTGCATCATCCCCGACATGCGCGGCAAGCTGGTCTCGCGACCGGCGGGCGCGGTGCTGCGCGAGGCCGAGCGGCTGGTGGAGGCCGGGGTGAAGGAGCTGCTGGTGATCAGCCAGGACACCAGCGCCTACGGGGTGGACATCCACCACGCCGCCAGCCCCTGGCGGGGCGCGGAGCGGCGGGCGCATATCACCGACCTGGCGCGGGGGCTGGGGAGCCTGGGGGGCTGGGTGCGGCTGCACTATGTCTATCCCTATCCTTACGTGGATCAACTGATCCCGCTGATGGCCGAGGGGCTGGTGCTGCCGTATCTCGACATCCCGTTCCAGCACGCGGCGCCTTCGGTGCTGAAGGCAATGCGGCGCCCGGCCAACGAGGCCAAGGTGCTGATGCGGATCGCGGGCTGGCGCGAGATCTGTCCCGAGATCACCATCCGGTCGACCTTCATCGTCGGCTTCCCCGGCGAGACCGAGGCGGATTTCCAATACCTGCTGGAGTGGCTGGAGGAGGCGCAGCTCGACCGGGTGGGGTGCTTCAAATACGAGAACGTGGCGGGCGCCGCCGCCAACGACCTGCCGGACCATGTGCCCGAGGAGGTCAAGCAGGACCGCTGGGAGCGGTTCATGGCGGCCCAGCAGCGGATATCCGGGGCCAAGCTGGCGGCGAAGGTGGGCCGGCGGATGCAGGTGCTGGTCGACGAGGTCGATGCCGATGGCGCCACCTGCCGCACCATGGCCGACGCCCCCGAGATCGACGGCAACCTGTTCATAGACGAGGGATTCGAGGGGCTGGAGCCCGGCGACCTGGTCGAGGTCGAGGTGGACGAGGCAGGGGAATACGACCTGTGGGGGCGGCGGGTTTGAGGGCTCTCTCACAGCTTCTCAAGGTTGAGAAGGGGGTCAAGACATTGATTTCATCGGATAGTAAAAATGTGGGGGAGTGAGACGGTGTGCGCTCCGGCGATCCCCACCCCGCTGCCTGCCCTAGCCGCGCCTCGGCGGACCCCCTCTCTGTCTCTCCCCCTTGCAGGGGGAGAGGACGCCCGCGGGAAGGCCGGGGATGTGGTCCTTGCATCTGCGTGCGGGAGTCTGAGTGAGGCGGCGGCCGCGGTCGCGCAATCGGAGCTGAGCAAGGACTGGACGCCATGAGGATCGCCTGCCTGCATACGGCGGCCAGCAATGCGGCGGTCTTCGACGCCGCCTGCCCGCCAGGCGAAAGCCTGACCCACGCCGTGCGCCCGGACCTGCTGGCGGCGGCCGAGGCCGCGGGCGGGCTGACGCCGGAGATTGCCGCCGAGACCGCCGAGGTGCTGCGGCGGCTGGACGGCGATGCGGTGCTGCTGACCTGCTCGACCCTCGGCCCGGCGGCCGGGTACGCGGGTGCGCAGCGCGCCGATGCGGCGCTGGCGGCGCGGGCCTGTGCGGGAGGGGGTTCGGTCGAGGTGCTGTGCGCGGCGCCCTCGACCCTGCGGGTGACCGCCGAGCTGTTCGCCACGGCGGCCCAGGGGACCCCAGCGCGGGTGACGCTGCGCCTGGTGCCGGGCGCCTGGGCGCTGTTCCATCGGGGCGACCTGGCGGGCTATGCCGAGGCCATCGCGAAGGATGCGGAGGCGAGCCGCGCCGATGTGGTTGCGCTGGCGCAGGTCTCGATGGCACCGGCCGCCCGGCTGGCCCGCCGCCCGGTCCTGACCGTGCCGGAGGCCGCGCTGGCGGCCTGCCTGGAGAGGAGCTGACATGCTGCCGATCGTCTGGATCCCCGGCCATCTGTGCGGGCCATGGCTGTATGCGCAGCAGTTGGGCATCTTCGGCGGCGCGCGCGAGACCATCCTGGCCGACACTCTGCGCGACGACGATCTGGGCGCCATGGCCGAGCGGCTGCTGGCGGGGGCGCCCGAGCGCTTCGTTGTGGCGGGGCTGTCGATGGGCGGCATGGTGGCCATGGAGGTTCTGGCCCGCGCGCCAGGCCGGGTGGCCGGGGCGGTGCTGATGGATACCGATCCCTCGCGCGCGCGCGCGAAAGAGATTGAGTGGCGCGGCGGTTTGCTGGATCGGGCGGAACGCGAGGGGCTGGATGCCTATGTGGGCACATTCGTGCACCGCTTCTACATGCATGATCAGGCGGTGGCCGGGCGGCTGGAGGCGATGACGCGCCGGTTGATGGGCGAGACGCCGCTGGCGGTCGCCCGCGCTCAGGCCCGGGCGCTGGATAGGCGTCGCGAGATGGTGCCGCTAATCGCCGGCTATGACGGGCCGGTCGAGGTGATCGTGGGCGCCGAGGACAAGATTTGCCCGCCGCTGCTGCATGGCCCCATCGCCGCGGCGCTGCCCGGCGCGGTCCATACCGAGATCCCGGGCTGTGGCCATCTGGCGACCCTGGAGGCCCCGGAGCCGGTCAACGCCCGGATCGCGGCGCTGCTGGAACGGGTGGAAGCTTCGCGCTAGGCTGACGCCTGTCGAGACCGCCGGAGAGTGTGTGCCGACGCAACTGGGGGATTTTGCCATGCTGACCATGCCAGAGACCCGCTATGCCCGCTGCGGCACGATCAGCATCGCCTATCAGGTCTTCGGCGAGGGGCCGGTCGACCTGGTCCTGGTGCCGGGATGGATCAGCAATCTGGACGTCATGTGGGAGGAGCCCCGGCTGGCGGCCTGGCTGCGCCAGCTCGGCAGCTTCGCCCGGGTGATCCTGTTCGACAAGCGCGGCACCGGGCTGTCCGACCGGGTCACCGACACGCCGATGCTGGAGGAGCGCATGGAGGATGTGCGCGCAGTGATGGAAGCGGTAGGCTCGCGACAGGCAGCTCTGGTCGGCTATTCCGAGGGCGGGCCGATGTGCGCATTGTTCGCGGCGACCTATCCGGAGATGGCGCGCGCCGTGGTGATGATCGGGAGCTATCCGCGGCGGTTCCGCGCCGAGGATTTCCCGATTGGCCCGACCGAGCAGGAGCACGAGGAATTCGTCGCCGCGATCGCCGCCAACTGGGGTACCCACTTTGCGCTCGATATCCGGGCGCCATCCATGCAGGGCGACCCGCGGTTCCAGGCCTGGTGGTCGCGGTACCTTCGCTCCGGCACCAGCCCGACCGCGGCCGAGGCGCTGACCCGGGCGAACGGCCAGATAGATATTCGCGCCATCCTGCCGACGATCCGGGTGCCGGTGCTGCTGCTGCACGCGACCGGCGACCAGACCTGTCCGGTCGGCTGCAGCCGCTACATGGCCGAACGGATTCCGGGCGCCAGGCTCGTGGAAATCGACTCGGACGATCACCTGCCCTGGCTGGAGGGTGGCGAAGTGATTCTGCGCGAGGTCGAGGCCTTCCTGACGGGGGAGCGCCACGCGGCCGCTGCCGACCGGGTGCTGAGCACCATCATGTTCACCGACATCGTCGGCTCGACCGACATTCTGGCCGAAACCGGCGACGCCAACTGGCGGGCGCTGCGCAGCGCCCATGACGAGGCCGTTCGAGGCAATCTGGCGGCGTTCAACGGGCGCGAGATGAACACAATGGGAGACGGATTCCTGGCGCTGTTCGACGGTCCGGCCCGGGCCGTGCGCTGTGCCCAGAACCTGTGCGCCGATGCGAAGCGGGTCGGCGTGTCGCTGCGGATCGGGCTGCATACGGGGGAATGCGAGCTGCGCGGCAGCGATGTTTCCGGCCTGGCGGTGCATACGGCCTCGCGCATCGCCGATATGGCGCCGACGGATGGCGTCCTGGTCTCGCGCACGGTGCGCGACCTGGTGGCGGGTTCCGGCCTGCGCTTCGAGCCTGCGGGGGTGCATCGCCTGAAGGGCGTGCCCGAGGAATGGCAGCTTTATTCGGTGGCGTGAGAGCTGATCATATCTGCTTGCCGCTCGGCCTTCGGCCTCCGTATGGTGCGGCTCGACGCCCAATGGAGATTCTGCATCATGGTCCAGCCCCTCTGGCAACCGAGCGCCGAGCGGATCGCCGCCACCAACCTGGCCGCCTTCGCGCGAAAGGCCGAGGCGAGGTGGGGGCTGCACCTGCCCGATTATGCGGCGATCCACGAATGGTCGGTGACCGAGATCGAGGATTTCTGGCAGGCGGTCTGGGAGGCCTGCGGCGTGATCGCCGAGGGCGACGGGCCGGTGCTGGCGGATGGCGACAAGATGCCCGGCGCGAAATTCTATCCGGGAAGGCGGCTGAATTTCGCCGAGAACCTGCTGCGGCGCGAGGGTCCGGAGACCGCCATCGCCTTCTGGGGCGAGGACAAGGTCAAGCGGCGCATGTCCTTCGACGAGCTGCGGGCGCTGGTCAGCCGGCTGCAACAGGTGCTGCGCGACCTGGGGGTCGGCGAGGGCGACCGGGTGGCGGGGTTCATGCCCAACATGCCCGAGACCGTGGCGGCGATGCTGGCCGCCACGTCGCTGGGGGCGGTGTGGTCGTCCTGCTCGCCGGATTTCGGGGTGCAGGGGGTGCTCGACCGCTTCGGCCAGATCGAGC
>DATHZU010000187.1:0-12089 GCA_035458445.1 Thermohalobaculum sp.
GGGCGTGGGGTTGCCCTGGGCATCGACATAGCGGAAGGCGATGCGGTCCTCGCCGCGAAGCCGCGCCCGCAGCGCGTCATCGGCGATATAGGCGCCGTCGTGATGGGCGATGGGCACGGTGATGACGCGGCGGTTGCCATAGGCCGAGGTGAAGGGGCTGTCGGTGGTCTCGACCGCCAGATGCACGTCGCGGCAGACGAACTTGAGCGTCTGGTTGCGCATCAGCGCGCCCGGCAGCAGGCCGGCCTCGATCAGCACCTGAAAGCCGTTGCAGACGCCCAGCACCAGCCCGCCGCGGTTGGCGAAGTCGATCACCGCCCGCATGATCGGGGCGCGGGCCGCGATGGCGCCGCAGCGCAGATAGTCGCCGAAGGAGAAGCCGCCGGGGATCGCCACCATGTCCAGCCCGTCCGGCAGGGCGGCGTCCTTGTGCCAGACCATCTGCGCCTTGCGGCCCGAGGCCTGGGTCAGCGCCACGGCCATGTCGCGGTCGCAGTTCGATCCGGGGAAGACGATGACGGCGGATTTCATGGGTCCTGCTCCCTCAGACGATTTCCACCCGGTAGTTCTCGATGATCGTATTGGCCAGCAGCTTGTCGCACATCTCGCGCGCCGCCGCCTCGGCCCTGGCCGGGTCGGTCTCGGCGAGGTCCAGGTCGATCACCTTGCCCTGGCGGACCCCCTCGACGCCCTGGAACCCCAGCGTGCCGAGGGCATGGCGGATTGCCTCGCCCTGGGGGTCGAGGACGCCGTTCTTGAGCGTGACGAAGACGCGGGCTTTCATCTGGGGGCTCCTGCTCGGGATTTTGGCCCGTGATACCCCCGGCGGCGGCTCCGGACAATGGCAAAGGTGGGGCTCAGTGCGCCGCCATCATCTTTCGGCGGATCAATCGCACGATCATCAGGAAGGCCCAGCCCAGCGTCAGGAATATCAGCGGCAGGCCCCATTGCGAGAAGAAGCCGGTGATTCGTACCGTGCCGGTGTCATCGGGGTCGTAGAGCACCTCGACCCGGGTGCCGGGGGCGTAGTCGTAGTGGCTCGCCCGGATATGCGTCACCGCCTGGCGGTCGATGCCCAGCCGGTCGACATAGCTGACGGTCGGCAGGTACGCATATTCCGCCGCCTGCGCGGATTCATCGGGCTTTCCCTGGGCGATGCCACCTGTCCGCTCGACCGAGACGACCGTGGCCAGGGCATGCTCGGCTCGGCCGGCGAACATCATCGCGTCGATCAGCATGATCGAGCCGGCAAGGATGAAGGCCATCGGCAGCAGCATGAACAGCCACCAGGCCCAGCGCGGGATGTGCCGGACCGGCTGCCCGTCTGCCGTCGATCGGTTGCCGGAGCCGGTCATCGGTTCCTCGTGGTGCCGGTTTCGGGCGCCTCAGTGCACCAGCTTCGGCCCGGTGCGCTTGTTACCGGCCTCGGGCAGGATGCCGAGGCGCTTGGCGACCTCGGAATAGGCGTCGGTCAGGCTGCCGAGGTCGCGGCGGAACACGTCCTTGTCCAGCTTCTGGCCGGTCTTGATGTCCCACAGGCGGCAGCTGTCGGGGCTGATCTCGTCGGCGACGATGATGCGCTGGTAGTCGCCCTCGAAGACGCGGCCGCATTCCATCTTGAAATCGACCAGCTTGATGCCGACGCCCATGAACAGCCCGGACAGGAAGTCGTTGACCCTCAGCGCCAGGGCGATGATGTCGTCCACGTCCTGCTGGCTGGCCCAGTTGAAGGCGATGATGTGCTCCTCGGTGACCAGGGGGTCGCCCAGCTTGTCGTCCTTGTAGCAGAATTCGATGATCGGGCGCGGCAACGGCGTGCCCTCCTCGATGCCCAGCCGCGTCGACAGCGAGCCGGCGGCGACATTGCGGACGATGATTTCCAGCGGCACGATCTCGCAGGCGCGGATCAACTGCTCGCGCATGTTCAGGCGGCGGATGAAATGCGTCGGGATGCCGATTGCGGCAAGGCCGAGCATGAAGTGTTCGCACAGCCGGTTGTTGAGCACGCCCTTGCCCTCGATCACGTCCTTCTTCTGGGCGTTGAAGGCGGTGGCGTCGTCCTTGAAATACTGCACCAGGGTGCCGGGCTCCGGGCCCTCGTAGAGGATCTTCGCCTTGCCCTCGTAGACCATTCTGCGCCGCGCCATTGGACGTCTCCGTTGGGGAATAGACTTTCGGGCGCCGGGGTGGCCCGCCGCTTGCCGCGCTGTCTATAGGCGTCATGGGGGGCTTTCACAAGTGGGCTGTGCCGGCGCCCGTTTGGTGCGTTTCTGACGCATTGGCAATTTCCGACGGATTTCCCTATATCGGGTCTGAACAGAATTCGCCCAAGCGCGCAAATCGGGAGAGCCACCGGATGACCACCTTCGACGAACGCGAAAATGCCTTCGAGAACATGTATGCGCATAACGCCGAGATGCAGTTCAAGGCCGAGGCGCGCCGCAACAAGCTTCTCGGCCTGTGGGCGGCCCAGAAGATGGGACTGAGCGGCGAAGCGGCCGAGGCCTATGCCAAGTCGGTGGTTGTCGAGGATCTGAAGGAGGTCGGCGACGACGACGTGTTCCGCAAGGTGGCGGCCGATCTGAATGCCAAGGGCGCCAGCGTCGCCGATGCCGATCTGCGCGGCAAGATGGCCGAGTTTCTGGCGGAGGCAAAGGCCCAGATCGTCACCGAAGCCGGGCGCTGAACGCACCTGCCAGTGCTCGCACCGCCTCGGCGGGACCGGGACTGACGGTCCAGTGTCGTTGCCGATTGCGCCGCGGCCGCGCCGGGGCGCGAGCGGTACTGGCCAGCTGCGAAAGAACGGCACCGATCGATCCGGTTTTTTTGCGAAAGGATTCCGGGAGCCGGGTGTTGTCTCCGGGAAGAACGACTATGACCGCGGGCGATATCAATGGCCTCTGGGGGAGCAATCCGCTCTCTCGGGGCCATTATTTGTGATCTGCGACGGAAACTTCATTTTTAATCAAAGAAATTAAGTACTCGATCAGATCTTCGGCTTAATTTCATTTTGTCGCCCATATTTCGCCACAGTATTCGGCAAAATAGGGGTCGTCCAAAGCGAGGTGGATGTCATGAATGTCACATTGAGTTTCCTCCATCGGTACATGGCCCCGACCTTGGCGGGCGTATGTGTTGCGGCCGCTGCCAGTGCCGATGGCCTTTTGGGGTCGGTCGCGTTGATGACCGTCGCGATGGCGAGCGTTTACGCGAGCCTCCCGGCCGGTGGTCGCCTGATGTCGCGTATCGGGAAGACGCTGAACTGACATCCAGTGGATTGGGGCGGCGGGCGCGCGTTCTAGCGCCCGCCGAAAACCCGGGCAAAGATCGTATCGACATGCTTGGTGTGATAGCCGAGATCGAACTTCTCCTCGATCTCGGCCTCGCTTAATGCGGCCCTGACCTCCGGATCGGCCTTCAACTCGGCCATGAAATCCGCCCCTTGCTCCCAGACCTTCATCGCATTGCGCTGCACCAGCCGGTAGCTGTCCTCGCGGCTGACCCCCTTCTGGGTCAGCGCCAGAAGCACGCGCTGCGAATGCACCAGCCCGCGGAACTGGTTCAGGTTGCGCTCCATGTTCGCCGGATAGACCAGCAGCTTGTCGATGACGCCGGTCAGGCGGGCCAGGGCGAAATCCAGGGTGATCGTGGCGTCGGGGCCGATGTTGCGCTCGACCGACGAGTGGCTGATGTCGCGCTCGTGCCACAGCGCCACGTTCTCCATCGCCGGGATCGTCATCGAGCGGACCAGCCGGGCGAGCCCGGTCAGGTTCTCGGTCAGCACCGGGTTGCGCTTGTGCGGCATGGCGCTGGAGCCCTTCTGGCCGGGCGAGAAGAATTCCTCGGCCTCCAGAACCTCGGTGCGCTGCAGGTGGCGGATCTCGGTGGCGATGCGCTCGACCGAGGATGCGATCACGCCGAGCGTGGCGAAGAACATCGCGTGGCGGTCGCGCGGAATGACCTGGGTCGAGACCGGCTCGGCCTCGAGCCCCATGGCCTTGGCCACATGGGCCTCCACCGCCGGATCGATATTCGCGAAGGTGCCCACGGCACCGGAGATGGCGCAGGTGGCGACCTCGGCGCGGGCGGCGGCCAGGCGTGCCCGGTTGCGGTCCATCTCGGCATAGGCGCTCGCCATCTTCAGGCCGAAGGTCACCGGCTCGGCATGGATGCCGTGGCTGCGCCCGATGCAGACCGTGTCCTTGTGCTCGAAGGCCCGGCGCTTGATCGCCTCCAGAAGCGCGTCGAGATCGGCCAGCAGGATGTCGGCGGCACGCACCAGCTGTACGTTGAAGCAGGTGTCGAGCACGTCCGACGAGGTCATGCCCTGGTGGACAAAACGCGCCTCGTCGCCCACATGCTCGGCCAGATGGGTCAGAAAGGCGATCACGTCGTGCTTGGTGACCGCCTCGATCTCGTCGATGCGGGCGACATCGAATTCCGCGTCCTTGGCTTTCCACACCGCCTGCGCCGCGGATTTCGGGATCACCCCCAGCGCGGCTTGCGCGTCGCAGGCATGGGCCTCGATCTCGAACCAGATCCGGAACCGGGTCGCGGGCGACCAGATGGCGACCATGTCGGGACGCGAATACCGGGGGATCATGGGCGTCTCTCTCATTGCAGCGGCCTCGGCTCGCGAGGTAGCAAAGGCCCATGACAATAGCAACCGAAGCATGGTTCCGGGGCCGCTGGCAGATGGTGCGGATCATCGAGAATGTCACCGAGGGCGTGATCGGCGAATTCTGGGGAGAATGCGCCTTCACGCCCGACGGGCAGGGCCTCACCTGCCGCGAGAAGGGCGTGCTGCGCTTCCGCGGGGCCGATTACAGCGCCGAGCGTGTCTCGCTGTGGCGCTTTCCCGGCGGCGGGCGGATCGAAGTGCAATACGAGGACGGCCGGCCGTTCCACGACTTTGCCGAGGACCGGCCGGAGGCGACGCATCTCTGCGGGCAGGACCTCTACCGGGTCGGCTACGAGTTCGGCGCGGACACCTGGGTCAGCCGCTGGGATGTGGAGGGGCCGTCGAAGGATTACGCGATGACCACCCGCTACCGGCGGCTGCCGGACTGAGGCGCGGCTCCTCATCCGGAAAATCGCTTTGGACTCGCAACCCCCCATAATGGTATGATTATCCCCGATGGGGTGAAGAAGGATGACCAAGATGAAACCTGGCCCGATTCTGGGTGGTGTTCTGCTTGTTTCCATTGCGGCGCTGTGCGTCACCGCTGCTGAACCTGCCTTCGCGCAGGGCAAATCGAAGGGCAAGCACGGTCAGGCGCCGGGCCTGGCGGTTGGACAGCACTGTCCCCCGGGGTTGGCGAAGAAGGGCTCGTGCATCCCGCCCGGCCACCGCAAGCACTGGTCGGTGGGCGAGTATTTCCCGCGCGAGATCGTCTATCGCCGGGTGTACTACTACGAGTATGACCTTCCCCGGCCGCGCCGCGGCGAGTTCTATGCAAAGGTAGACGACGACGTCTATCTGATCGCGGAAGCGACGCGGCTGGTCGTCAAGGCCATCCTCTCGGGGTCGAACTGATCTAGCTCACGGCGCCAGCCAGTTGCCCTCCCAACCGTCGCCCCACTCGAAGCGGGCGCGGCGGTGCCCCTTGCCCGGGCGCAGCCGCAGCCATTCCACCCGCACCACCCGGACGAGCACCAGCGCGAAGTTCTGGAAGCCGGTATCCGGGTCGGCCGGGGCGATGGCCTCGGGCGTGGGGTCGGCGCTGCCGGGCGCGCCGATGATCTGGCCCGGAGCGAAGACGGTCCGGTAGGGCATCCGCAGCGGCGGGTAGAGACCCTCCCAGGCGGCGCGCGCGAGGGTGTCCCCGGCATGTGTGGCGGCCTGTCCCCAGAGCCTGATCTGAAGCTCGCGCGGCCGGTCCTGGGTGACCAGCGCCACCGAGGTGTCGGCCGTGATCTCGGCGACCTTGGCCGAGCGCCGGTCGGTCTGGAAGCCGACCTGCCGTTGCCCGGCGTCGCCGTGGCGCAGGATCACCGTGCGCAGTTGCGGCCAGCCATGCGGCCCGGTTGTGGCCAACTGGGCGTGCCGGAAGGGGCTGTCGCGGTCGGTCGCGGCGCGTTCCAGCTCGCGCCAGGCGAAGGCGATGACGGCGTCGAGGTCGTCCTCGGGGATCTGGTCGGCGGTCATTCCGCGCCTCCGGCCGCCGCCAGCAGCATCTGGAGGGCCTGCAGCGTCGCCGCCTCGCGCACCGCGCCGCGGCCGAGCGCGCCGAATTCGACCCGCATGTGCCGGGTCTCCGCGCCGCGCCGGGCGGCCGCGAAATGCACCAGACCCTCGGGCTTGGCCGCCGATCCGCCCGGTCCGGCAACGCCGGTCACCGCCACCGCGATGTCGGCGCGGCTGTTGGCCAGCGCGCCCTCGGCCATGGCGCGCGCAACCGGCTCGGAGACCGCGCCGTGGCGCTCGATCAGCGGCAGCGGCACGCCCAGGCACTCGGCCTTGGCGCCGTTGGAATAGGTGACGAAGCCGCGATCGACCACATGCGAGGCGCCCGGCAGGTCGGTGAGGGCCGCCGCGACCATGCCGCCTGTGCAGCTCTCGGCAGTGACGGCCATCAGGCCATGCGCGCGGCAGGCCCGCAGGACCTGTTCCGCCAATGCCTGTGCCGCCTCAGAACCAGCCATGTGATATCCCCGCTGCAAGTGCCGCCAGAACGGCCGCCATGGCCCCGGCGATCAGGTCGTCCAGCATCACGCCCGTCGCACCCGGCAGCCGGTCGGCCCAACCCACCGGGAACGGCTTGACGATATCGAAGAAGCGAAACAGCAGGAAGCCCAGCACCCAGCCCGGCCAGGGGAAGACATGCGGTGCGGTGCCCATCAGCGTCAGCCCCAGCGACAGCGGCCAGAGGGCGATCAGCATCCCCGCCACCTCGTCGATGACCACTTCAGAGGGGTCGTCGTCGGGGGTCTGCAGATATTGCGTCGTGGCGAAGTAGCCCAGCACGCACACCGCCACCGTCGCGGGCCCGACCAGCCAGAAGCCGCCCAGCCAGTGCAGACCCCAGGCCAGCGGGATCGCCGCAGCCGAGCCCCAGGTGCCGGGCGCCTTGGGCAAGAGCCCGACGCCGCCGAAGGTGACCGCGAGGCGGGCCCAGCTCATGGCGCGTCCCCGCCCAGCCGGACCGCCGCCGTCGCCATCGCCGCCATGCCTTCCTCGCGCCCGACGAACCCCATGCGCTCCATGGTCGTCGCCTTGATGCTGACCCGCTCCGGGGCGATGCCCAGTATCTCGGCAATCCGCGCCTTCATCGCGGCGGCATGGGGGGCGATCTTCGGGCTTTCGCACAGCAGGGTGATGTCCAGATTGACGATCCGCCCGCCGCGCGCGGCCACCCGGTCCCCCGCATGGCGCAGGAAGACGTGGCTTTCGGCCCCGCGCCATTGCGGGTCCGAGGGCGGGAAATGCTGGCCGATATCGCCGTCGCCGATGGCGCCATAGAGGGCATCGGCCAGCGCGTGCAGCCCCACATCGGCGTCGGAATGGCCCTCGAGCCCGCGGTCATGCGCGATGCGCACGCCGCAGAGCGTCACATGGCCGCCGGGGCGGAACCGGTGGACGTCGTAGCCGTGGCCCAGCCTCGTCTCGGTCATCTGCCTCTCCACCAGCAGTTGCGCCCGCGCCAGATCGGCGGCGGCGGTGATCTTGAAGTTCTCCGGCTCGCCCGGGATCAGCTTCACCTCGCCGCCGGCCCGGCGGAACACCTCGGCGTCGTCCAGCGCCCCGGCGCCGTGGGTCCGGTGGGCGGCCAGGATGGCGGCGAAGGGAAAGGCCTGGGGTGTCTGCGCGCGCCACAGCCCGTCGCGCGGGGCAGGGTTGTCGGCCATGCCGCCGGCCCCGCGCCACAGGGCGTCGACCACCGGCTCGGCTGCGATGGCGCCCTCCGGCCCGGCGGCGGCTTCGGCCAGCGCCGCGAACAGCGCCGGGCTGGCGAAGGGCCGGGCGGCGTCGTGGATCAGCACCACGTCCGGCGGGTCCGCCTCCAGCGCCTCCAGCGCCAGGCGCACGGTCTCCGCGCGCTCGGCGCCGCCGTGGACCGGTGGCAGAAGGCGCGGATCGTCGAGTGCGGCGATGGCCTCCGCATAGAGGCCGCCGGCATCGGGATGGATCGCCACCAGGACACGCCCGACCTGCGGGCAGGCCAGGGCCGCGCGCAGCGTCCGGGTCAGCACCATGTCGCCGCCCAGGCGCTGGTACTGCTTCGGCACCTCGCCGCCCAGGCGGCTGCCCTGTCCGGCGGCAACGATGATGACGGCAGTTTCCACGGGCGCCTCGCTGGTCCTCCCGCGCGTTCTACGGCGGGGTCTTGCACGGTACAAGGGCGGAGGGTAAGAGCGGGTGTCCCTGCACAAGGATTAGGCAATCCGGTGAGCGCTGGCGCGGTGACAGTCAGGTTTTCGGGGATCGCGATGGCACGGAGCATGGCATGACACAGGCACCGGATTTCGAACTCATCTGGAACAGTCTGCCGAACCCGGTGCTGACGGTCGGCCCCGACGGCGCGATCACCGCGGTCAACGGCGCCGCCGAGAACTTCCTGACCGCCTCGAGCCGCCAGCTGAAGGGACAGCTCCTGACGACGCTCGCGGGCGAGGACAGCCGGCTGGCCGGGCTGTTGCGGCAGGTGCTGCGCGACGAGGTCAATGTCGCCGAATACGGCGTCGAGCTGAGCCTGCCCGAGCTGCCGACCCGGCTGGTCGATCTGCAGGCAGCACCCCTGGCCGAGCGCGGCGCCGGGGCGCTGGTGATGATCCATCCGCGGGCGATCCTCGAGACCATGGACCGCTCGCTGACCCACCGCAACGCCGCGCGCTCGGTCGCCGGCATGGCGGCGATGCTGGCGCACGAGATCAAGAATCCGCTGGCGGGGATATCGGGCGCGGCGCAGCTGCTGGAAATGAACCTGACCGGTGAGGACCGCGAGCTGACCCAGTTGATCCGCGAGGAGGTCGACCGGATCGGCAATCTGGTGGGCCGCGTCGAGCAGTTCGGCGAGATCGGGCCGGGGCGCTACCGGCCCGTGAACATCCACGATGTGCTCGACCGCGCCTGCCGCTCGGCGAAGGCGGGCTTCGCGGCCCATGCCCGGTTCATCCAGGAATACGACCCCTCGCTGCCGCCGACGCTCGGCGATCCCGACCAGTTGATGCAGGTCACGCTGAACCTGTTGAAGAACGCCGCCGAGGCGGCGCCGAAGGTGGGCGGGATCATCACGGTCAAGACCTCGTACCGGGCGGGCATGAAGGTGCAGACCCCCTCGGGCCGGCGCGAGAGCCTGCCCCTGCAGATCGTCGTCACCGACAACGGCAGCGGCGTGCCCGAGGAATTGCAGCGCCACATCTTCGAACCCTTCGTGACGTCGAAGGGCGGCGGCAGCGGCCTGGGCCTGGCGCTGGTGTCGAAGATCATCTCGGACCATGGCGGGGTCATCTCCTGCGAGTCCGAACCCGGCTGGACCAGGTTCCGGATGCTGCTGCCGGTGGCGGCCGAGCGGGCGTCCGACGCGGAGGAAGCGGCATGAGCTCCGGGCCGACAGTCCTGCTGGCGGATGACGACCGCTCGATCCGCATGGTGCTGAGCCAGGCGCTGAACCGGATCGGCTGCCGGGTGCGGGCCACCGGCTCGGCCTCGACGCTGTGGCGCATGGTCGAGGAGGGCGAGGGCGACATCGTCGTGACCGATGTTCACATGCCCGACGGCGACGCCCTGGACCTGCTGCCGGCGATTCGCAAGAAGCGCCCGGACCTGCCGATCATCGTGATGAGCGCGCAGAACACGGTGCTGACCGCCATCCGCGCGGCCGAGGTGGGTGCCTACGAGTACCTGCCGAAGCCCTTCGACCTGAACGAGCTCTTGGATTTCGTCCAGAAGGCGCTGAAGGGCCAGGCGCGCCGGGCCGACGGCGCGGCCGCCGCGGCCGACGAGCCGCGCGAGGAGAACCTGCCGCTGATCGGGCGCTCGTCGGCGATGCAGGAGGTCTACCGGGTCATGGCCCGGCTGATGCATACCGACCTGACGGTGATGATCTCGGGCGAGAGCGGCACCGGCAAGGAGCTGGTGGCCCGCGCGCTGCACAAGTTCGGCAAGCGCGCGCCCGGCCCCTTCGTCGCCATCAACATGGCGGCGATCCCGCGCGAGCTGATCGAGTCCGAGCTTTTCGGCCACGAGAAGGGCGCCTTCACCGGCGCCACCGAGCGCGGCGTCGGCAAGTTCGAGCAGGCCCAGGGCGGCACCCTGTTCCTGGACGAGATCGGCGACATGCCGGCCGAGGCGCAGACCCGGCTGCTGCGGGTGTTGCAGGAGGGCGAGTTCACCGCCGTCGGCGGACGCACCGCGCGGCGCGCCGATGTGCGAATCGTCGCTGCGACCCACCAGAACCTGAGGGCGCTGATCAACAGCGGACGGTTCCGCGAGGATCTGTATTACCGCCTGAACGTGGTTCCGATCCGCCTGCCGCCGCTGCGCGAGCGCATCGACGACGTCGCCGACCTGGCCCGCGCCTTCCTGCGCCGGGCCGAGGAGGAGGGCCTGCCGCGCAAGACGCTGTCCTCCGAGGGGATCGCCCGGCTGAAGGAGCATAACTGGCCGGGCAATGTGCGCGAGCTGGAGAACCTGATGCGGCGGCTGGCGGCGCTGTGCCCCGACGAGCAGATTCCCGCCGCGGCGATTGACGACGAGTTCTCGGCGGGGGCCGCCGCGGGCGGATACGGCGCGGGCGAGGCGGCCGGGGCCGGGCGGACCCTGGGCGCGGCCGTCGAGCTGCATCTGAGACGTTATTTCGACATGCATGGAGACAGCCTGCCGCCGCCGGGCCTGCACGAGCGGGTGCTGCGCGAGGTCGAGTTGCCGCTGGTCGCGCTGACCCTGTCGGCCACCCGGGGCAATCAGCTGAGGGCCGCCGAACTGCTGGGGATCAACCGGAATACGTTGCGAAAAAAGATCAAGGAGCTTGACATTCCGGTCACACGTGGCAAGAAACTGATGTAGTTTCGCAACAGTAGTGCGACGCCAGCTAACAAGCTGAAACGAGGCAGTGTGACCGATCTGGGCGCAATCTCCGCGTCTGAGCCAGTGCAAGGCAGCGCACCCCGAAAGCGCCGCTGGCTCGGCCGCGAACTGATCTTCCTGCTTGTCCTGCTGGGGCCCGTTCTGGCGGCCGCAACCGCGGGCGTGCTGGCGCGCGGCGCGTCCGAATGGCTGCGTCCGGTGCTGTTCGCCGACATCGCGTATTTCGTGTCGCTCACGTTGCTGATCGGCCTGAAGATCCGGCAGCTCCTGATCGCCCGCCGGTTGCGCGCCTCGGGCGCGCGGCTGCACCTCAGGCTGACCGGCGTCTTCGCGATGGTTGCGCTGATTCCGACGGTGATCGTCGCGATCTTCGCCACCGTAACGGTCAACCTGGGAATCGAGTCCTGGTTCTCCGAGCGCGTCGGCAGCGTGGTGCGCAACTCGCTCGAGACCGCCCAGGCCTACGAGCGCGAGCATCGCGGCAATATCAAGGGCGATATCCTGGCGATGGCGAACGATCTCAACCGGGCGATCTCGACCGGCATGGAGGGCGGACGCCTGAACGAGATCGTGGCGCAGCAGGCGCTGCTGCGCGACCTGCCCGAGGCCTATGTCTTCTCGTCGCGCAAGCAGATCCTGGCCCGTGGCGAGTTCAGCTATCTGTTCAACTTCGAGCCGCCCACCGACGAGGAGCTGGCGCTTGCCCGGGCCGGAGAGGTCGTCATTGTCGAGGACGAGCTCAACAACGAGATCCGGGCCCTGGTCTATCTGACCAATTTCTTCGATGCGTTCCTGTACGTGACCCGCGATGTGCAGGGCGACGTGCTGGGGCTGCTGGACGAGACGCGCGCCACCGTGCAGCTCTACGAGCAGCTCGAGCGCGACCGCGGGAGGCTGCTGTTCGACTTCGCGCTGATCTATCTCGGCTTCGCGATGCTGGTGATCCTGTCGGCCATCGTGCTGGGCCTGTGGTTCGCCGAGCGCCTGGCCAAGCCGGTCGGCCGTCTGGCCGGGGCCGCCGAGAGCATCGGCGAGGGCGATCTGGACGTGCGCGTGAAGG
>DATHZU010000188.1:0-3298 GCA_035458445.1 Thermohalobaculum sp.
GCGGGGGCCGACCCGCGCGATCCGAAGGCGCAGCCGGACCCGCTGGTCGGCTTCCGCGCCCAGGCGGAGGCGCCGCGGGTGCCGCGCCGGGTTGCCTTCTCGCGCGACTTCGGCATCACCCCGGTGGACCCGGAGGTCGCCGCGGTCTGCGAGGCGGCCGCGCGGCGCTTCGAGGCCATGGGTGCCACGGTCGAGGAGGCGCATCCGGATTTCAGCGGCGCGCACGAGGCGTTCCAGACCCTGCGGGCGGTCTCCTACGCCACCGGGCTGGACCGCGAATATGCCGAGCACCGCGACCTGCTGAAGCCCGACGTGGCCTGGAACATCGAGAAGGGAATGGGCGTGACCGGCGAGGAGGTCGCCAGGGCCACCCGGCTGCGCGGGCAGATCACCAACAATCTCACGAAGTTCTTCCAGACCTACGACCTGCTGCTGTCCCCCGCCACCATCGTCGCGGCCTTCCCGGTCGAGACCCGCACGTTGCTCGAATGCGACGGGCAGAAGTTCGCGACCTATATCGACTGGCTGGCGATCGCCTTCGCGGTGACGCTGACCTCGGCCCCGGCGCTGTCGCTGCCCTGCGGCTTCACCCGCGCGGGCCTGCCGGTGGGGCTGCAGATGGTGGCGCCGCTGCGCTCGGAGGGGCCGCTATTGTCCTACGCGGCGGCGCTGGAGGCGGAACTGGGCCTGGACTTGGGACCAATCGACCCGCGGGAAGACATCTGATACGGGAAAAACCGCGGCAGGCATGCGTCTTGCAGACGCTTGACACCCGGCGGTGCCAACACGATGTTGCGCCGCGATGAAATCCATTGGCGGAAAACCGAAATGAGCGATGCAAATGTAACGATCACCCTCCCCGACGGCGCCCGGCGCGAGTATCCGCGCGGCACCACCGGGGCCGAGGTGGCCGGGGACATCTCGAAATCGCTCGCCAAGGCGGCGCTGGCCTGCAAGATCGACGGCCAGCTCTCCGACCTGTCGCGCCCCATCGAGCAGGACGCCAGGCTGGCCATCGTGACTGCAAAGGACGACGCCGAGGCGCTGGAGCTGATCCGCCACGACTGCGCCCATATCATGGCCCGCGCGGTGCAGGAGCTGTTCCAGGGCACCAAGGTCACCATCGGCCCGGTGGTCGAGAACGGCTGGTACTACGATTTCGACCGCGAGGAACCCTTCACCGAGGAGGATTTCGAGGCGATCGAGAAGCGCATGCGCGAGATCATCGCCAAGCGCGACCCGGTGCGCACCGAGGTCTGGTCGCGCGAGGATGCGCTGCATTTCTACGGCAACACCAACGAGCCCTACAAGGTCGAGCTGATCGAGGCGATCCCCGAGGACCAGCCGATCCGCATGTACTGGCATGGCCACTGGCAGGACCTGTGCCGCGGGCCGCATCTGCAGCACACCGGCCAGGTACCGGCGGACGCCTTCAAGCTGATGAAGGTGGCGGGTGCCTATTGGCGCGGCGACAGCCGCAACAAGATGCTGCAGCGCATCTATGGCGTGGCGTTCAAGAACCGCGACGACCTGAAGGCCTATCTGCACATGCTGGAGGAGGCCGCCAAGCGCGACCACCGCCGCATCGGGCGTGACATGGCGCTGTTCCATCTGCAGGAGGAAGCGCCCGGCATGGTTTTCTGGCACCCGAACGGCTGGATGGTCTGGCGCGCGCTGGAAGCCTATATGCGCCGCCGCCTCGATGCCGCCGGCTATGTCGAGGTGAAGACCCCCCAGGTGGTGGACCGCAAGCTGTGGGAGGCCTCGGGCCACTGGGACAAGTTCCGCGAGAACATGTTCATCGCCGAGGTCGACGAGGGCGGCGAGCAGAAGCGGATCAACGCGCTGAAGCCGATGAACTGCCCCTGCCACGTGCAGATCTACAACCAGGGCATCAAGAGCTACCGCGACCTGCCGCTGCGGATGGCCGAGTTCGGGGCGTGCCACCGGTATGAGCCCTCGGGCGCCATGCACGGGGTGATGCGGGTGCGCGGCTTCACCCAGGACGACGCCCATATCTTCTGCACCGAGGCGCAGATCGAGCCCGAGACCGAGGCCTTCATCGACCTGCTGTCGTCGATCTACGGCGACCTCGGCTTCGACAAGTTCACCGTGAAGTTCTCCGACCGGCCGCCGGTGCGCGCCGGGGCCGACGAGGTCTGGGACAAGGCCGAGGCGGCGCTGATCGACGCCACCCGCGCGGCGGGCTGCGAATTCACCCTGAACCCGGGCGAGGGCGCCTTCTACGGCCCGAAGCTGGAATTCGTGCTGACCGACGCGATCGGGCGCGACTGGCAGTGCGGCACGCTGCAGGTGGACTTCGTGCTGCCCGAGCGGCTGGACGCGGAATATGTCGACCAGGATGGCGAGAGGAAGCGCCCGGTGATGCTGCACCGCGCGATCCTCGGGTCCTTCGAGCGTTTCATCGGCATCCTGATCGAGCAGTTCGCCGGCCGCTTCCCCCTGTGGCTGGCGCCGCGGCAGGTGGTGGTGGCGACCATCGTCTCGGACGCGGACGACTATGCCGGCCAGGTTGTGGCCGCCCTTCAGGCCGCCGGGCTGCGCGCCGAGGCGGACACCCGCAACGAGAAGATCAACTACAAGGTCCGCGAGCACTCGAACGCCCATGTCCCGGCGATCATCGCCATCGGCCGGCAGGAGGTCGAGGCCGGCACCGTCTCGGTCCGCCGACTGGGCGAGCAGGGCCAGAAGGTGATGGGGCTTGCCGAAGCCGTGGCGATGCTGGCGGCGGAAGCGGTGGCGCCGGATTTGCGCTGAGTGATCCCCGGGGTGCGCGTTCATGCGCACCCTACACCCCCGTGCACACACGAGACCTGTGCGCGATTGCGCAGCTTGGCGGTTTGTGATTCCGTTCTGGTGATGCAGTTGGGGAGGGTTTCATGGGACGTCGCCGGATTGGTCAGGAAGTTATGGGGTTCGCGCGGCCTGATCGGCGCTCTGGTCTGGACGAGATTTCGGATGCGATTGACTGGGCACCTTTGGAGCGGTGGCTGGAGGGGATATCGCCTCCGGGGCGTGGCGAGGCGGGCTGGCCGCCCTTGGCGCTGTTGAAGGCGCTGCTGCTGGGGCTGTGGCACGGTCTCTCGGATGTGCGCCTGTCGGAGGCTCTGGAGGACCGGGCGAGCTTCCGGCGCTTCTGCGGGTTCTCGTCGGGCGAGGCGGTGCCCGAGCGCACGGCCTTCGTGCGGTTCCGGCGCGCGCTGGTGCGCCGGCGGCTGGAGGGTCCCTTGTTCAACGAGGTGGTGCGCCAGCTGGACGCGCGGGGCCTGACGGTTCG
>DATHZU010000189.1:0-7929 GCA_035458445.1 Thermohalobaculum sp.
CCGACCGCACCGGGCGCGGGCGCGAGCCTTTCGTCGCCGTGCCGTGGGACGAGGCGCTGGACATCGCCGGGGCCGAGCTCGACCGCGTGCGCCGCGCCCATGGCAACGAGGCGATCTTCGGCGGCTCCTATGGCTGGGCCAGCGCCGGGCGGTTCCACCATGCGCAAAGCCAGGTGCACCGGTTTCTGAACTGCATCGGCGGCTATGTGGCGCATTCGGACAATTACAGCTATGCGGCGGTGAACAATCTCAGCCCGCATGTGGTCGGGCGGTTCAGCCAGGTGGTGCTGGACCGGGCGACCTCGTGGCCGGTGATCGCCGAGCATTCGAAGCTGATCGTCATGTTCGGCGGCCTGCCGAAGAAGAACGCCCAGATCACCTCGGGCGGGGTGGGGCGCCACACCATGCCCTCGGCATTGCGGCAGGCGAAGGCGAACGGCGCCGAGTTTGTGCTGGTCAGCCCGATCCGCAGCGACGCGATCCCGGAGATCGAGGCCGAATGGCTGGCGCCGCGCCCCAATACCGACATGGCGCTGATGCTGGGGCTGGCCCATACGATGGTCACCGAAGGGCTGCACGACCGAGATTTCCTGACCCGCTACACCACCGGATTCGCGCAGTTCCTGCCCTATCTGACCGGCGAGAGCGACGGCCAGCCGAAGGACGCCGACTGGGCCGCAGGCATCTGCGGCCTTGGCGCGGAGACGATCCGCAACCTTGCCCGGCGCATGGCCGCCACCCGCACGATGATCACCGTCGCCTGGGCGATCCAGCGCGGCGACCACGGCGAGCAGCCCTGCTGGATGGCCATCGTGCTGGCCGCCATGCTGGGCCAGATCGGCCTGCCGGGCGGAGGCTTCGGCATCGGCTACGGCTCGGAGAACGGCATCGGCAACCCTGTGAAGATGTTCCGCTTTCCCGCCCTGCCGCAGGGCGACAACGCGGTCGGCCAGACCATCCCGGTTGCCCGCATCGCCGATGCGCTGCTGCACCCGGGCGGCGCTTACGACTTCAACGGCGAGAAGCGCACCTATCCGGATCTGCGCCTGGTCTACTGGGCGGGCGGCAATCCGTTCCACCACCATCAGGATTTGAACCGGCTGGTGCGCGCCTTCCACCGGCCCGAATGCGTCATCGTGAACGAGATCTGGTGGACCCAGATGGCGCGCCACGCCGATATCGTCTTCCCGGCGACCACCATGCTCGAGCGCGAAGACATCTCGATGACCCATTGGGAACCGCTGATCGTCGCCATGCGCAAGGCGGTCGAGCCGGTGGGGGATGCCCGCGACGACTATGCCATCTTCACCGGGCTCGCCCGGCGGATGGGGGTCGAGGAGGCCTTCACCGAGGGCCGCAGCCCGGAGGACTGGGTCCGCCACCTGTGGGACCAGGCCCGCCAGCGCGCCGCCGAGGCCGGGTTCGAGCTGCCGCTCCTCGATGAGCTGCGCGAGCGCGAGACGATCTCGCTGCCCGACCCCGAGCGCGAGGCGGTGCTGCTGGCGGATTTCCGTGCCGATCCGGCCGCCAACCCGCTGGAGACGCCGAGCGGCAGGATCGAGATCTTCTCGCGGCGCATCGCCTCCTTCGGCTATGACGACTGTCCCGGCCATCCGGTCTGGATCGAACCCTACGAGTGGCTCGGCGCGGCGGAGACGGAGAAATACCCGCTGCACCTGATGTCGAACCAGCCGCGCACCCGGCTGCACAGCCAGTTCGACCCCGGCCGCGTCAGCCAGGCCTCGAAGATCAAGGGCCGCGAGCCGATGGTGATGCACCCCGACGACGCCGCCCAGCGCGGCATCGCCGACGGCGACGTGGTGCGGGTCTTCAACGATCGCGGCGCCTGCCTGGCCGGTGTGATCCTGTCCGACACGATCATGCGCGGCGTGGTGCAGCTTTCCACCGGCGCCTGGTACGACCCGGCCGAGCCCGGCGTCGAGGGCAGCCTCTGCAAGCATGGCAACCCGAACGTGCTGACCCGCGACAAGGGCACGTCGCGGCTGGGGCAGGGCCCGTCCGCCCACAGTGCGCTGGTCCAGATCGAGCGCTTCGAGGGCGAGCCGCCCCCGGTCACCGCCTTCGTGCCGCCGCGGATCGAGGACTGGAAATAGGTCCCGTCGCCGCGCCGCCAGCACTGCGTTTCCCGATGATTTCCCGGCGAATCGCGCTATCGTTGCACGCCGCGACTCGCGGCCCATGCCCGTACAGGAGAGATTCGTGATGAGACCGACCCGCATTATGGCCGCCTGCCTCGCTGGCATGGGCCTGCTGGCTTCGCCCGCCCTGGCCGATTTCCAGCTCACGATCCTGCATACCAACGACTTTCACAGCCGGATCGAGCCGATCAACAAGTATGACAGCGGCTGCGGCGAGAAGGATGCCGCCGAGAACAAGTGCTTCGGCGGTTCGGCCCGGCTGGTGACCGCGATCCGCGACCGCCGCGCCGCGGCTGCGAACTCGATCCTGGTGGATGGCGGCGACCAGTTCCAGGGCTCGCTGTTCTACACCTACTACAAGGGCAAGGCCGCGGCCGAGATGATGACCGCGCTCGGCTATGACGCCATGACGGTGGGCAACCACGAGTTCGACGACGGGCCCGAGGTGCTGCGCGGCTTCATGGATGCCGTCGGCTTCCCGATCCTGCTGGCCAATGCCGATATCTCGAAGGAGCCGCAACTCGCCGGCGTGCTGATGCCCTCGACGGTGATCGAGGCGGGCGGCGAGAAGATCGGCCTGATCGGCCTGACGCCGCAGGACACCACCGAGATTTCCAGCCCCGGCCCGAACATCACCTTCGGTGACCCGGCCGAGGCGCTGAAGCGCGAGGTCGGCAAGCTGACCGCCGAGGGTGTGAACAAGATCGTGGTTCTCAGCCACTCCGGCTATGCGGTGGATCTGCGGGTCGCGGCGGCGGTCGCGGGCGTCGACGTGATCGTCGGCGGGCATTCGAACACCTACCTCTCGAACACCTCGGACAAGGCCGCCGGACCCTATCCGACCTGGATCGACGGGCCGGACGGCAACCGCGTCGCCATCGTCCAGGCCTATGCCTATGGCAAGTTCCTGGGCGAGCTGAACGTGACCTTCGACGACAACGGCGTGGTCACCGAGGCCACCGGCGAGCCCATCGTGATGGATGGCCAGATTGCCGAGGATGCTGCGCTGAAGGAACGCATCGCGGCGCTGGCCGGTCCGCTCGACGAGATCCGCAACAAGGTGGTGGCCGAGGCCGCGGCCCCGATCGACGGCCAAAGCGACAGTTGCCGGACCCGCGAATGCGAGATGGGCAACCTGGTTGCCGACGCCATGCTGGACAGCGTCAAGGACAAGGGCATCTCCATCGCCATCGCCAATGGCGGCGGGCTGCGCGCCTCGATCGACGCTGGACCGGTGACCATGGGCGAGGTGCTGACGGTGCTGCCGTTCCAGAACACGCTCGCCACTTTCCGGATCAAGGGCTCGGACGTGGTTGCAGCGCTGGAAAACGGCGTCAGCCAGGTCGAGGAGGTCAAGGGCCGCTTTGCGCAGGTCGCCGGGCTGAAATACGCCTGGACCCGCACTGCGCCGGCCAATGGCGGCCGCGTGCTCGAGGTGATGGTCCAGGAGGGCGGCGCCTGGGTGCCGATCGATCCCGCGAAGGAGTACGGCGTCGTCACCAACAACTACGTACGCGGGGGTGGCGACGGCTATGCGGTCTTTGCCGAGAACGCCATCGACCCCTACGACTTCGGCCCCTCGCTCGAGGACGTGGTCGCGGCCTATCTCGGCGCTGGCGGAGCCTACCAGCCGTATCTCGACGGCCGGATCGAGGAGCGCTGAGGCCGGACTTGCCTCGTGGGCCGGTTCCTGCGACGGCGGGGCGCCGCTCCGCCGTTGAAGGGTTTCATCGCACCGGGAAGGAACTGTAGCAGTCCGATGACGACAGCCGCTGCCGATCGACCCCGGTTCCGCCGGGGCCAATACTGGCCCGCTGCCTGGATCTGCGCCATCGGGCTGGCGCTGCTGCTGGGCGCGTGCTCGGGCAAGCGGGATGTGCTCGCCGATCTCGGCATCGAGAAGCCCGCCACTGCGGTGACCTACGAAGTGGAACTTCAGGGCTCGCCCGAGCCCGAAGTCACCGATCTGGCCGAACAGTCGCTGTCGTCCTACCGGCTGCGCGAGGACGGCGCGCCGAGCCTTGCCTTCCTGCGCCGCCGCGCCGAGGCGGATGTGCCGGTGCTTCTGAAGATCCTGCGCTCGCGCGGCTACTACTCGGCCAGCGCCGAGGCGTCGGTCGAGGAGACCGGGCCGGGCATGGGCAAGATCGTGATCACTGCCGATCCCGGGCCCGCCTACACGCTGGTCCAGCACCGGCTGCTGATCGGACATGCGGGCGAGATGGCACCGCCGGTGCTCGATCCGGCGGCGCTCGGCTCGCCGGTCGGCGGCCAGGCCGTGGCCACCGGGATCGCCTCGGCCGAGGTGCAGGCGGTGACCCGGCTGACGGGCGCGGGCTTCCCTTACGCGAAATTCAACGGGCGGCAGGGGCTGGCCGATCCCGAGGCCGCGACCCTGCAGGTCGACAGCACGATCGATGCAGGCGCCGGCTACCGCTTCGGCGATCTGCGTTTCGAGGGTGCCGAGACCGTCGAGGAAGACTATCTTCGGACCTACCTGCCCTGGAGTCCGGGCGACATCTACGACAATACCAAGCTGCGCGAATACCAGCGCCGCCTGGTCGCCACCGGGCTGTTCCGTGGCGCAACCGTGCGCCCGCCGGACCAGCCGCCCGCCGGCGACCGCCTGCCCGTGACCGTGGCGCTGGAGGAGGGGCCACCGCGCAGCGTCACCGCGGGGCTGCGCTACGACACCGATCTCGGGCCGACTGTGCGTGGCACCTTCGAGCACCGCAACCTGTTCGGCGCCAACGAACAGCTGAGGATCGAGGCCGAGGGCGGGCTGGTCGAGCAACATCTGGGCGTCGGCCTGCGCAAGCCGCAGTTCCTGCGGCCCGGCCAGGACCTGGTGACCGATGTGACGGTTTCCCGGACGGTTGACGACGCCTTCGACGCGCTGGGGGTAACCGGCTTCCTGGGGCTCGAGCGCGAATTGACGCCTGAATGGCGCGCCGGTCTGGGCGGCCTGGCCGAGCTCAGCCGCATCGACGATGCCGGCAACAAGGCCACCGCCACGCTGCTCGGCGTGCCAGCCTTCCTGGGCTATGACGGCTCGGACGACCTGTTGAACCCCACCGAGGGCGCCCGGCTGCGGCTGGAAGCGACGCCGTTCCTGGGCGTGTTCGACGGTTCTGACACCGAGTTCCTGGTGCTGGACGCCACCGGCTCGATCTACCAGCGGCTGGATGGCGAGGCCCGGTTCGTGGTCGCTGCGCGCGGGCGGATGGCCTCGATCCTGTCGCCCGACCTGGCCTCGATCCCCGCCACCCGGCGGCTCTATGCCGGCGGCGGCGGCTCGGTGCGCGGCTATGCCGAAAACTTCGTCGGCCCGCTGGACGGCGCCAACGACCCCATCGGCGGGCGCTCGGCGCTGGAGGGCGGGCTCGAGTTCAGGGCACGCCTGTTCGGCGACATCGGTGCCGCCGTCTTCACCGAGGCGGGATCGGTCTCGGAGGCGATGTATCCCGACTTCGCCGAGGGCGTGCAGGTGGCGGCGGGCTTCGGGCTGCGCTATCACTCGCCTGCCGGGCCGATCCGGGTCGATCTGGCGCTGCCGGTCAACGGCCGCTCGGCGGACGACGCCTTCCAGGTCTATTTCTCCATCGGGCAGGCCTTCTGATGCGCGCGCTCGTTGCCATTGCCACCCTCGTCTTGCTGCTCCTGCCCCTCCGGGCCGGGGCCGAGATCAACCTGTTCTCGATCAAGAACAGCCTGATTCAGTTCGCGCTCGAGCAAATCAGCTCGCCGGGGTCCTTCGAGGTCACCGCCGGGTCCGTCGAGGAGCCGGGCGAGGGCGTCACCAGCCTGGTCGACGTGAAGATCGCCGACAACCAGGGCGTCTGGCTGACGGTCGAGCGTGTCAATTTCGCCTGGGACCCCAGCGCGCTGTTGTCGGGCGAGCTGGCGATCACCAAGCTGGAGCTGATCGGCCTCACCGTCTCGCGCCCGCCCTCCGAGACCGCCGAGGCGCCGGAATTGAAACCGGCCGAGCCGTCGGGCCGGGGCCTCTTCGACTGGCCGCGCGCGCCGCTCGATCTTTCCGTCGACGGCGTGCGGCTGGAACGGGTTTCGATCGCCGAGGGCGTGCTGCCCCAGGCCATCTCCTTCGAGGCCGAAGGCCGCGCATTCGACAAGGGCGACCTGCAGGAACTGTCGCTGTCGCTGCGCCGCACCGACGCGGTTGCGGGCTCGATCTCGCTGGCCATGCGCCGCGACTTTGCGGCCAACACCGTCCGGCTGGACGTGCAGGCCGACGAGGCGCCGGGCGGCATGGTGGCCGCCGCGGCGGGCTTCCCTGCCGACGCGCCGGCCCGGCTGACGCTCAGCGCGGACGGCCCGCCCGAGGACTGGCGGCTGATCTTCGACGCGGGCGTCGAGCGGGTCTTCGACGCCGCCGGGCAGGCGACGCTGGCCTATGCCGACCGGCTGTCGGTGGCTGCCGATTTCAGTGTGACGCCTGGGCCGGAGCTTGGCGAGACCGCGCGCACCGTCCTCGGCGAGCGCGCCACGCTGACGGCCGAACTCACCGAAGGCGAGGGCGGGATGATCGCCATCCGCGCCGCCCGCCTGGCCTCGCCCGCGCTGACCCTGACCGCGTCCGGATCCTTCGCCACCGGCGCGGGCGACAGCGACGTGGCGGTCTCGCTGGTGGCCCTGCCGCCGCTGGCGGCGTTGGTCCCGGGGGTCGCCTTCGACCGCTTCGCCTTCGACGGTGCCGTGAACGGCCCGCGCGGGGCGCTGGCCGCGGCGGGAACGATGCAGCTCTTGGGGCTCGCCACTGCGGCGGCGGATTCGGGCCTGCTGCGCCTCGACGGGCGGGTCTCGCAGACCGCCGACGGCCTGACCTTCGATCTCGACGGCAGGGGCGAGGGCCTGCGGATCGACCGACTGGGCCCGCAGGTGATCGGCCCCGCGACGCTGAGCGTGGCGGGCGCGCTGGCGGGCGACGTGCTGACGCTCGGCACCGCATCGCTGGACTCGCGGAGCCTGAATGCGGGCGCCTCGGGCAGCTTCAACCTGAATACCTCCGTCGGCGAGCTGGCCGTGCGCCTCGACGCGCCAGATATCGCCCCGGTGGCGGCGGCCTATGGCGCGGCGGCCGCGGGCGCGGTGACCGCCTCGGCCCAGGTCGCGCTGGCCGGGGGCGAGACCTCGGCGCGCATTGACGCCGCGCTGAGCGGCTTCGCCGCCGACCGGGTCAGCGCCCGGCGCCTGTCGCTGGCGGGCGATGTCAGCAACGGCGCCGGGGGCCTGATCTTCGACCTGACCGGCGGCGCCGAGGCACTGGTGCTCGACAAGGTTCCGGCGGACCTGACCCGCGCCACCGCCTTCGCCGCGCGCGGCCGCCTGCGCGACGGGACCCTTTCGCTGGACCGGCTGACGCTGGAGGCGGACCTGCTGACCGCCCGGGCCGGCGGGACCGTCGACCTCGACGCGGGCAGCATGGCCCTGGATTACAGCCTGGAAACCGCCGACCTCGCGCCGGTCGCCCGCGCCTATGGGGCCGAGGCGGGCGGCGCCCTGCAGGCGGCGGGCCGGGCCGAAGGCAGCTTCGACGCGCCTCGTCTGACGGGCGAGGCATCGGTGGCCGGGGCGGCCTATGCCGGTCGCGCCTACGGGGCGCTGGCGCTGACCCATGACGTGGCGCTGGCCCCGGTGCCTGAAGGCAGCGCCGAGATCACCATGCGGGGCGGCGCGCTGGGGGATGGCCGGGCCGCCGCCCGGTTCCGGCTGGACGGCACGCGGCTGACGCTCGGCGGGCTCGACGCGC
>DATHZU010000190.1:0-2642 GCA_035458445.1 Thermohalobaculum sp.
CCACCGCATAGCCGCCTTCCATGACGAACAGCGTCGGCAGGCCCAGCCTGGCGATCCGTGCGCCGTAGCGGGTGAAATCCTCGGACGTCAGCTTGAAGAACGAGATCGGGTCGCGCTCGAAGGTGTCGACCCCCAGCGAGACCACCAGCGCGTCGGGGCCATACCTGGCGATCCGCGCGCAGGCGTCGTCCAGCGCCTCGGCCCACTTCCCGTAAGCGGTGCCCGGCGGCATCGGATAGTTGACGTTGAACCCCTCGCCAGCTCCGGCCCCGGTCTCGTCGCCGTGGCCCAGGAAATAGGGGAACGCATCCATCGGGTCGCCATGCAGCGACAGGAACAGCACGTCGTCGCGCTTGTAGAAGATCTCCTGGGTGCCGTTGCCGTGGTGGAAATCGACGTCCAGGATTGCCACCCGCCCCGCGCCGCCATCGCGGAACGCCTGCGCAGCAATGGCGGCGTTGTTGAAGAAACAATAGCCGCCGAACATGTCGGTCGCCGCATGGTGGCCCGGCGGGCGGCAGAGCGCGAAGGCCGCACGCGCGCCCCCGGCCACCAGCCGCTGGCCCGTGAGCGCCACGTCTGCCGAGGCGCAGGCCGCCTCCCAGGTGCCCTCGCTGATCGCAGTTTCCGACGCCAGCGCGTAATAGCCGATGCGCCCGTCGATATTGCGCGGCACCTGCATCCGCGGCATCGCGCGCGAGGGCCAGGCGGTGGCGATGGCCTCGCCCCGGAAACCCTCGGCCTGCCAGTCCGCCCAGCAACTCTCCAGGAATTTGACGAAATCCGCGTCATGGATGCGCAGCACAGGGTCGAGGCCGAAGGCGTCGGGCGCCACCACCTCGCCGAGGCCGACCGCGCGAACCCGCTCGACGATGTACTCGGCCCGGATCGGGCATTCGAAGGGCGGGACCAACTGGCCGCCAGACAGTTCGGTCTTCGCGTCGCGCAGCTTGTGGCGATCGGTGTAGACGGTTCGCATTGTTTCCCCCGTTTCCTGAATGGGCAGGCCACAGGCAGATTGGCAAAGCCCGGGCCGGATATCGAGTCCGACTTCGCCGCTCTCAGTCCGGCGGTCGCATTCCCGGGATTCTGGCGGCGCTGATCTCGGCTCTGCAATGGGCCACGAACGCGTCCAGGATGCGGGGCTGGAACCGCCCGCGAACCGAGGCGAGGCCCAGCATCAGCGGTTGGTGCCTGCCCGCGACCGGCACGGTCGCCAGCCCCGATCCGTCCGGTGCCGCGATGCTGGAGGGCCGCATATTGGCCAGGCTGTAGCCAAAGCCGTTCGCCACCATTGAGCGGATCATCCCCATCTCGGGCACCCGCTCGGCGATGCGCGGACGCAGCCCCGCCTGGTGAAACAGCGACAGGAAATACTCTCGGCTGAGCGGCAGATCGAGGAGAATCAGCTTCTCGGCGGCAAGCTGCTCCAGCGTTACCTCCGATCCTGCCAGCGCATGGTCCGGCGGTAGCAGCGCCACCGGTGGCAGGGCGGCCAGAGGCTCGAAATGAATGTCCTGCGGGATTTCCAGATCGTAAGTCAGCGCGATGTCGACCCGGGCCGCCCGCAGGCCCTCGATCAGCGCCACCTGATGCGCGGTGAACTGATGCAGCTCGGCATTCGGATGCGCCGCCTCGAAACTGCGCCTCAGCTTAGGCAACACCACCGGTGCCAGCGTGACCAGGCTGCCGAGCGTCATCGCGCCCCGGACTTCGCCAGAGATTTCGCCCGAGATCTCCGCCGCCGTCCCGTGCAGCGCTTGCGCCTGCGCCAACAGCGCCTTGGCTTCGGCCAGCACTCGCCGCCCCGGCATCGTCAACGCCAATCCCTGGGCATGCTGGCGAATGAAAAGCTGCAGCTTCAGGGTCCCCTCGAGCTGCGAGATGGCCGCCGAGATCGAGGGCGACGAGACGTGCAGACGCTCGGCGGCGAGCGCGATCGAACCCAGTTCGCCGACGGCAACGAAATACTCGATCTGGCGCAGGGTAAAGCGCGTTGCCATCGCCGCGACCTAGGCCGCCTACTCGTCGCCCGGCACGCCGTAGCTGGGGGCGGCGGCAGGGTTCAGGGCGCGGGTCACGTAGTCGGCCAGCTGCGGCTTGTAGAGGTCCCACAGCGCCGCCAACCGCTCGATCGGGCAATCGTCGGACCAGTCGACCCGAAGGTCGGCCACCGGCCAGGGCACGTTGTCGACCAGCTTTATCCCCGCCGAATGCACCGGCCCCTCCTCGCCGCCTGCTGCGACCGCCGCGCGCATTGCGGCGATCAGCCGGTCGCCCAGATGGCCGGGCGTCGCTTCGAAGGCGGCGATCATCGCCTGTGGCACCGCCTGGCTGCTGAGAATGTTCCCGGCGGCGATGGCACCATGAGTCTCGGCGTGGGAATGAATGCCCAGCACCCGCTCGCCGTGATGCACGGCGGTCTGCCCTGACGGATCGACTGCCGTCAGCTGGCGGTACTCCACATGCGGCGCGGTCTCGCGCAGGATGGTGATCGCCTCGGGTGCACGGGCACCGAGCGCCATCAGGTCCAGCGCCCGGGTGCCGAGCGACGGGTCGGTGATGTTCTGGCTGGCCACGGCCCCGACCCCGGCCCGGGCGTGGGCGCAGCGTGCCGCCACGGCCGGCGATGAGGACGAGAC
>DATHZU010000191.1:0-4070 GCA_035458445.1 Thermohalobaculum sp.
CGGCGGACGGTCCGAGCAGGCGGGAATTTTATAGGTGGACGGCGCGTGGGTCTTCAACTCGCCCTTGCCGTTCCACCACAACTCCTCGGTGGTCAGCCAGCCCATCCCCTGGATGAAGCCGCCCTCGACCTGGCCAAGGTCGATGGCCGGGTTCAGGGACTTGCCCACGTCGTGGAGGATATCGGCGCGGATGATCCGGTTCTCGCCGGTGAGCGTGTCGATCACCGCCTCGACCACCGCCGCGCCATAGGCAAAGTAGTAGAATGGCCGGCCCTTGGCGGCGGTCCTGTCCCAGTGGATTTTCGGCGTGGCATAGAACCCGGTTGCCGATAGCGAAACCCTGCCCATGTAGGCTCGCTTGACGAAATCATTGAACGGGATTTCCTGGGCGCCGATGCGGATACGGTTAGGCAGGAAATCCACCTGCGTCTCGGTCACGTTCATGGTCTCGCAGGCGAAGCGGACCAGGCGGGCCTTTAGCTTGTCGCAGGCGTCTTTCACAGCCATTCCGTTCATGTCCGAACCCGAGGAGGCCGCAGTGGCGGAGGTGTTCGGAACCTTGTCGGTGCGGGTGGCAGTGATCTTGACCCGGTCAAGGTCTATATTCAGCTCGGACGCCGCCACCTGGGCGACCTTGGTGTAGAGCCCCTGGCCCATCTCGACCCCACCATGGTTCAGCATGACCGAACCGTCCTGGTAGATGTGCACCAAGGCGCCTGCCTGGTTCAGGAAGGTGGTGGTGAATGAGATGCCGAACTTTACTGGCGTCAGCGCGATGCCACGCTTCAGCACCGGGCTGCTCCTGTTCCAGTCGCGGATGGCGGCGCGTCGCGCCGGGTAATCCGCCGATGCCGCCAGTTCCTCGACGATCTCGTCGATCACCGAATCCTCGACTGCCATGTGGTAGGGGGTCATCACCCTCTCGCCCGGCCCGTCCTGGTGCTCGTAGAAGTTAGCCCGGCGCACCTCCAGCGGATCCTTGCCCAGGGCGAAGGCGATTTCGTCGATCACCCGCTCGATACCCAGCACGCCCTGCGGCCCGCCGAATCCGCGGAAGGCTGTGTTCGAGACCGTGTTGGTGCGACAGCGGTAAGAGACGATCTCGGCCGCCGGCAGGTAGTAAGCGTTGTCGGCATGGAACATCGCCCGGTCGGCGATGGCATGGCTGAGGTCGGTCGACCAGCCGCAGCGGACCATTTGGTCGAAGCGGATACCCTCGATCCGGCCGTCGGCGTCGTAACCGACCTCGTAATCGATCACGCAGTCGTGCCGCTTTCCGGTCAGGATCATGTCGTCGTCGCGGTCGAGGCGCAGCTTCGCGGGCCGGCCGGTCTTCTTTGCCACCAGCGCGGCGGCGGCGGCCATCAGGTTGCCCTGGGTTTCCTTGCCGCCGAAGCCGCCGCCGAGTCGGCGGACTTCGACGGTCACGGCGTGGGAGGAGACGCCGAGAACATGCGCCACGATATGCTGGCATTCCGAGGGGTGCTGGTTGGACGAGACGATATGGACGTCCTCGTCCTCGCCGGGGATGGCGACTGCGATGTGGCTCTCAAGATAGAACTGGTCCTGGCCACCGAAGGTGAGGCGGCCCTTCAGCCTGTGGGGAGCGCCGTCGATGGCGGCGCGCGCGTCGCCCCGGGCCATCCGGTAGGGCTCGGCCAGCAGGCTGCCCGCCGCCATTGCCTCGGCGACGGTCAGGATCGAGGTTTCGTCGGCGTAATCGATGACGGCCAGCTTCGCAGCGGTGCGGGCCTGCTCGATGGTTTCGGCGGCCACGACGAACAGCGCTTGCCCGGCGTAGTGCACCTCGCCGCCAGTATTCTCGGAGGCTGCGAGCATCGGCTCGTCGTGAACAACCGGGCCGGTGTCGTTCAGGCCGGGGATGTCGTCCGGTGTGATCACTGCAACCACGCCGGGGGCGGTGCGCACCGCGGAGAGGTCGACGCGGGTCAGCCTTGCCCGGGCCTTGGCTGAGAGGGCGATATAGCAGTGCAGCATGCCCTTCGGCTCGGGCAGGTCATCGGCATAGATGGCCGTGCCCGCGACTTGCTTGTCGGCGGAGTCGTGGCGGCGGGGGCTGTGGACCGGGTCGCGGATTTCGTCCATCACGCCACCCTCGCCTTCGGTCCTACCAGCCGGGTCGCGGTGCCGGGCTGGGTGGTCTCGATGAAATACTTCAGCAATAGGTTCTTCGCTGCCTGCATCCGGTAGCTGTTCGAGGCGCGCATGTCGGTCAGCGGCGTGAAGTCCTGATCCATCGCGGCCATCGCGGTTCGCACCGTGGTTTCGGTCCAGGGTTGGCCGTTCAGCGCGGCCTCGGCGTGCGAGGCCCGCTTCGGCACGCCCGCCATGCCGCCATAGACCAGGCGGACGGCGGCGACGGAGCCGCCCTCGACGACCACGTCGAAGCAGCCCAGCACGGCCGTGATGTCCTGGTCGAAGCGCTTGGTCAGTTTGTAGCAGCGCAGCCGCGCGCCATCGACAGGCAGCGGCAGCCAGATGCCTTCGACGAATTCGCCGGGGGTGCGGTCTTGCTTGCCATAGGCCAGAAAGTAATCCTCCAGCGCCAGTTCGCGCCGAGCCGTGCCCCTGCGCAGCGCCAGCGTGGCGCCAGCCGCGATCAGGGCGGGGGGGGTGTCGCCGATCGGCGAGCCGTTGGCGATGTTGCCGCCGATGGTGCCCGCGGCGCGGACTTGAGTGGCGCCGATGCGGCGGATCAACTCGCCGAAATCGGGGTAGAGTTCGGCAATGCGGGCGCGCGCGGCGCGGTAGGTCACCCCGGCGCCGATCCAGAGGCGCCCGGCCTCCTTGCGCATCTGCGCCAGTTCGCGCACCCGGCCGGTGTAGATGATCCCGGCGGGGTCGAAGGCATGCTTGGTGATCCAGAGGCCGACATCGGTGGCGCCCGAGAGGATCGTCGCATTCGGGTGGGCCAGAACCAACGCCGCGAAGTCGTCGAGGCCGACCGGCGCCCAGAAGCGGCGGCCCCCGGCCTCGTAGGCCAGCGGCCCTGCGTCGAGTTCCGCCAGCCGCCCGGTGGCAGCTTCGGTATCCGTGTCGTCCCAGACGGCGCGGGGGTGGTCATAGGCTTCTGCGGCAGCCTTGATTATCGGTCCGTAGCCGGTGCAGCGGCACAGGTTCCCGGCCAGCAGGTCGTTGGTGCGGGCCAGGTTCGGCTTGCCCTCGGTCCGGTAGGCGGTCCACATGCTCATCACAAAGCCCGGCGTGCAGAAGCCGCACTGCGAGCCGTGACATTCCGAGAGTGCCGCCTGCACCGGGTGGAGTTCGCCTTCCGGCGAGGTTAGCCGCTCGACCGTAACCACTTCCTTGCCGTGCAGCATGGGCAGCAACTGGATGCAGGCGTTAACCGGCACGGTGACCAATACTCCGTTTTCGTCCAGATCGCGGACCGCCACTGTGCAGGCCCCGCAGTCGCCCTCGGCGCAGCCCTCCTTGGTGCCGGTCAGTTGGCGCCTGTAGCGCAACCAGTTCAGCAAAGTCGTGGCTGGCGGTTCGTCGCGGATTTCGACGGTTTCGCCATTGAGGATGAAGCGGATCGGGTCACCCATGGGTCAGTTCCCGTGGTAAGCAGAGGGCGAATGCAGCCGCAACGCGTGATGATACGCGGGAAATTCCGTACGGCGGCTGCCGATACCCTGGGCAGGCGTGGTCAGGCGGCCCATCGGCGTCTCTCCCCTATTGTTCACTGCGTGAGATTGTAGCGATGAATCGAGTGAGTATTTTCAAAATGTTTTTGAGTCAGAGTGGAAATGTTGGTCAACCAGACCCTTGGTATGAAAATGGCCCCGCTGCGGTGCGGGGCCATCTTGTGCCGGACTGGCGGCTTCACTTCGGCAGGTCGCCCAGCACGCCTTCCACGAACCAGTCCATGCCCAGCAGCATGCCGTCGTCGGCCACCGCCCCGGCGGCGATGCGCTCGGTGCCGTCGCGGTCCTTGATCGGGCCGGTGAATGGATGCACGGCTCCCGAGGCCACATCCGCCGCGGCCTTTTCGGCAGCGGCCTTCACCTCGTCCGGCATGTTGGTGTAGGGGGCCATGACCACCTCGC
>DATHZU010000192.1:0-4929 GCA_035458445.1 Thermohalobaculum sp.
AGCCTCCTCAACCGCCGCCGGCAGGAGATTCACGGGCGGATTTTCGACGTGCTGCAGCGGATCGAGGGCACGATGCCGAGCGTGCTGGCGCAGCATGCGGCCGAGGCCGGCCGGCTCGCAGATGCGATCCGGTATGGCCGCATCGCCGCCGAGCAGGCGCTGCGCAGACCCGCCTATGCCGAGGCGATCGCCCATCTGGAAACCACGCTGGCCCTGATCGACAGGCAGCCGCCCAGCCCGGAGGTCGAGCGCGAACGCAAGGATTTGCTGCTGCTGTCCGGCCAGGCGCAGATCGCCCATTTCGGGTACGCCCACGATACGACGATCAACACCTATGCGGAGATCGAGCGGATCGCCCGCGAGACCGGCGACAACGAACTGCTGATCGAGGGCCTTTACGGGCGCTGGGCGGGCAACTACGTGCCGGGCCGCAATCCGCTGGCGTTGGAGATCGCCGACTCGATCTGCGAGGTCTCCAACCGGGTCGACGACTCGCTCGCGCGCGCGCTGGGCCACCGTCTGCGCGGTACGGTCCTGACCATGATGGGCCGCACCGACGAGGCGACCGCGGCGCTGAAGGAGACCGAGCGGCTTTACGATCCCGCGCAGCATGGAGAGCAGGCGGCGCGCTTCGGGCAGGACGTGGGGATTGCCGGAAATTGCTACCGCATCGGCGTATTGACCCTGGAGGGCCGGCTCGATTCCGCTGCCTCCCTGGCCAGGGATGTGGTCCGCGACCTCGACCGGGTAAGTCATGCGCATACCGCCGGCTATGCGCTGGGGCATCTCGCCTATTTCCTCTGCGCCGCCGAGATCCTGCCTCTGGGAGAGGACACCGCCCGCAGGACGATCGAGATCAGCGAGCGCGACCGTATGCCGTTGTGGGCGGCATTGGGGCACGCCTCGCAGTCGATGGCGCATGTGCATCAGGGGCGCGACCAGGAGGCGCTGCCCGAACTGAAGAATGCCCTCAAAACCCTGAAGGACCTAGATTTCTCGGTCTTCCGGCCGATGCTATTGGCCACCTATGCCATCGCGCTGGCACGCACCGGGCAGTTCTCGCTGGCCACCGCCCAGCTCGGCGAAGCGCAGGAGCTGGTCGAGGAGAACGACGCCCGGTATTCGGAGGCCGAGGTGTGCCGCGCCGAGGGGCATCTGCTGCTGGCCCAGGGCAACAAGCTCAGCGCCGAGGCCAGCTTCGTGCATGCCATCGGCCGGGCCCGGGACCTGGGGCACCTGTCATGGGAGATGCGGGCCGCCGAGGACCTGGCGAAGCTGATGCGCGAATCCGGACGCGCCGCGGAGGGTAGAACGATGCTTTCCGCGATCCATGGCCGCTTCAAGGAAGGCCATTCCCTGCCGATGCTTCAGCGCGTCGCACAGGTCATTGCCGAGACCGTCTGACCGGAACGCTCACGGGCGGGTCAGAGATTGCTCCGGGACAGCGGAGGGATGGGCCGGGGGTCCAGTGCGGGGCGTCAACCGAGCCCGAACTGCGCAAGCAGGGGCCGCGCGTCGACCACCCGGACCGGCAGGGCCGAGGGCGCGGCGAGGCTGACCACGGCCGGCTGAGGCTGGCCCACCGCCAGCATGTGGGTCCAGACCTGCCAGCTGCCGCGATCCGCCATCCTGCCGCTCAGCGCCACCGCCTGCCAGGCATCCGGGCGCGCGGCCAGGGGCGCGGCGATCTGCCGGAGCGCCCATAGATCGAGGCCGGTGCCAGTCCCCTTGAGCACCGCCTCCTTCACCGTCCAGGCGCGCAGGATCAGCCGCATCCGTTCGCCGGGCGGGGCTGTCTGACAGATCATCCGCTCGGCCGGCGAGAGAATCCGTTCGCCGAACCGGGCGGCATCGAGCGCGCGCGGCAGCTCCAGATCGACCCCCACGGGCCCGTCCGGGTTAATCGCGACCACGCCCAGGGTTCCGGAATCGGAGGCATTGAAGCCGATCCTGCACGGCGGTTCGGCCAGATGAGGCTTTCCACCGGGTGAATTCGCGAAGCCGAGGCTTGCCGGATCGGCGCCGAGGCAGGAGGCCAGGATCGCGCGCCGGGCTGCACGGCGGAAGGCGAAGAACCGCGCGGCGTCAGGGTCGCGAAGCTGGCGGAAACGGGCGCGCTCGTCCGCGTCGAGCAGTTCCAGTGCCGGCGTCGCCTCGGCGGCGCTGCCGAGCCGGAACCACCAGAGTGTCATTTCGGCGGCGCTCACACGCCAGCCCGGGCGTTCAGGGCCTGGCGCAGCAGCCCCGCCAGGCGTTCGAGTACCGCGCCGCTGGACTCGCCGAAGGGAAAATGGTGGCCGCCGGCCATCTCCTCCTGGGTCACCGGCCCGGTGAAGTGACCCGCCCAGCGCGCGACGGCGGCCTGCGGGACGATCCGGTCGCCGGCGCCGCTCAACAGCCAGGCGGGCAGGTCCAGCACCGCGTCCGGGCCGACCCGATGGCCGCGCAGCAGCGCGATATCGCTGCGCAGTGCCGGCTCGAGCGAGGCAAACAACTCGTCATGCGCGACGATGGACCGGTTCCCGGGGTCATAGGCCAGCAGCAGGTCGCGGAGCGCGGCGGGCTCCAGTTCCTCGCCGGCACGCGCACCGTCCGGCGGGGTCGAGGACGAGATCACCACCGCGGCCGGCGAACGCCCGGCCCGCACCAGCCGGCCGGCGACCTCGAAGGCCAGGACACCGCCCATCGAATGGCCGAACAGCACCAGCGGGCGCGGCACCCGGCGCAATCCGAGATAGGCCTCGGCAGCGGCATCGGCGATGAGGGCGAGGCTTTCGGCCGGCGCCTCGTCGATCCGGCTCTCGCGGGCGGGGAGCTGGCAGGCGACCAGCGCCGCGAAGCCCGGCAGGCGCCCGGCCCAGGGCCGGAATGCCGATGCCCCGGCGCCGGCGCCGGGGAAGCAGAGCAGGTCGACCATCGCGGTCAGACGGCCTGGCCATTCGACAAGCCAGGGACCGGCCGCGCCGCGCCCCGCAGCGATCACGCGTTCTCCGCCCATTGGCGCAGCAGCCTGTCCTGGATGGTGTCGCGGATGAAGTCGAAATCCTCGACGATGGCGAAATGGCCGGTTTCGCGGGTGAACAGCTCGAATTTCCTGTCGGTGAATTTCCGCCAGATCCGCGCGTCGATGTCTCGGAAATACTCGTCCAGCCCGCCGCGGAAGCAGGTCAGCGGCACCGGGAAGGGGTCTTCCGGCAGGTAGATGTAGCGGTTCGCCATCTCGAATTCGGCCCGCACCGTGGGCAGGACGATGCCGCGAAGTTCCTCGATCTCCAGCATCTTGCTGCTCTCGGAGATGCCGAAGGCGCGCACGATCTCGGCGAAGACCTCGTCGGTCTGGTCATAGACGGGCTTGCCCGAGCGGTAGTCGACGAACTCGCGCAGCCTTTCCTCGAGCTCGCGCTCGAAATTTCCGGGCGCCTTCAGCACGCTCGGCGGCCGGGCGCCCGAGACGAAGATGTGCTCGGGCATCCGGTGGCCGCGCGCCTCGAGGAAACGGAGGCTTTCGTACAGGGTCAGGCCGCCGAGGCAATGCCCCAGCACCGCATAGGGTTTGTCGAGTTTCTGGACCAGTTCCGGCAGCAGGCCGCGGGCGAATTCCTCGACCGTGCGGACCGGCGCCTCGTTGATGCGGCCGAGCCTGCCGGGCGGCTCGACGGCGACGATCTCGATGGCGGGGTCGAAGGCGTCGCCCCAGCGGTCGAACACCGCCGACCCGCCACCCGCGAAGGGGAAACAGATCAGGCGGATCCGGGCCTCGGGCCGGGGCCGCTGCACCACCAGCCAGGCGCCGGGCGCACCGCCGACCGGCGCGGCGCGGCGCGGCGATTCGGACGCATCCGGACTGGCCGCTTCACCGCCGGACGCGCCTTCGCCAAGATCGGGCAGCGCCTCCAGCACCATGGTGGCCAGTTCCGAGACCGAGGGGCCGCGCAGCAGTTCGCGGGCCGCGAGGCGGGTGCCGAACACGCTTTCGATGTCGTTGATCACGGTGATCGACATCAGCGAATCGAGCCCGGCCTCGCGGAGCGAGAGATCGGGCGCCGGCGGCGCGTCGGCCCCCAGCACCGTGGCGCAGATCTGCCCGATGGCCGCAGCCATCAGGCCATGGCGCTCGCCGGGCGCGGCGGCGCGAAGCTGATCCATGATCCGGCTGCGGTCGACGGCAATCCTGCCCGCCGCCCCGCCGCCGCCCTGGGCCAGCCGTTGGTAGAACGGCGGCATCTCGGCGAACTGGGCGACGAAACGCGGCCAGTCGGTCAGCGTGACCACGGTGTGGTCGAAACCCTGGGCCAGGGTCAGCCGCATCGCCTCGATGCCCTCGCCCGCCGGGATGTAGTCTGTGCCCCGCGCGCGCCAGATGGCGCGGCCGCGCTCGCCGGATTCGGTGGCCAGGCCCGCCTCCTCCCAGGGCCCCCAGTTCATCGCCGTGGCGGGCAGGTCGAGGCCGCGCCGATAGGCCACCAGCGCGTCGAGGAAGGAATTCCCGGCCACGTAGTTCAACTGGCCCATCGAGCCGATCACGCTGAGGATCGACGAGAACATGACGAAATGGCCCAGCTCCAGGTCCTCGGTCGCCTGGTGCAGCGCCCAGCTTCCCTCGATCTTCGCGGCGGTCACCCGGTGATACCGCTCCCAGCCCATCTCGGTCATGATGCCGTCGTCCAGCAGCCCGGCGCAGTGGAAGACGCCGTCGAGCGCCGGGCCCTGGGTGCCAATACGCGCAACCAGCGCTGCGACCTCGTCGGGGTCGGAGATATCGGCCGAGACCACATGGAGGGTGGCCCCGAGGCTCTCGATCTCCGCGATCGCCGCCTGCTGTTCCGGCGCGGCGGCGCGGCGGCTAACGAGCCACAGGTGCCGGGCGCCCTGCCCGGCCAGCCAATCGGCCACCTTCAGCCCCAGCACCCCCAGGCCTCCGGTCACCAG
>DATHZU010000193.1:0-16544 GCA_035458445.1 Thermohalobaculum sp.
AACCGCGCCCAGGGGCCGGGCCGCGTGCCGGCCGAGGAATGCGGCTTCGCGGGCGGGCGCGGGGCCGAGATCTATACCCTGTACCAGGACCGGCTGAAGACCCTGAACGCGGTCGATTTCGGCGACCTGATCCTGCACGTGGTGCAGATCTTCCAGAACAACAAGGACGTGCTGGCCGACTACCAGAAGCGGTTCCGCTACATCCTGGTCGACGAGTATCAGGACACCAATGTCGCCCAGTACCTGTGGCTGCGGCTGCTTGCTGCAGGACACAGGAACATCTGCTGCGTCGGCGACGACGACCAGTCGATCTATGGCTGGCGCGGGGCCGAGGTGGGCAACATCCTGCGCTTCGAGAAGGATTTCGAGGGCGCGCGGGTGATCCGGCTCGAGCAGAACTACCGCTCGACCCCGCATATCCTGGCCGCAGCCAGCGGCGTGATCGCCGCCAACAAGGACCGGCTGGGCAAGACGCTGTGGACCGACGAGAGCACCGGCGAGAAGGTCCGCCTGATCGGCCACTGGGACGGCGACGAGGAGGCGCGCTGGATCGGCGAGGAGATCGAGGCCCACCAGCGCGGCACCCGGGGTCACGATCCGCTGAGCCTGGACGACATGGCGATCCTGGTGCGCGCCTCGTTCCAGATGCGCGCCTTCGAGGACCGCTTCCTGACCATCGGCCTGCCCTACCGGGTGATCGGCGGTCCGCGCTTCTACGAGCGCATGGAGATCCGCGACGCCATGGCCTATTTCCGCGTCGCGGTCAGCCCCGATGACGGGCTGGCCTTCGAGCGCATCGTCAACACGCCGAAGCGGGGCCTTGGCGACAAGGCCCAGCAGGCGATCAACGCCATCGCGCGCGAGAACGGCATCGGCCTGCTGGACGCGGCGCGGCTGGCCGCGGAGTCGGGCGACGGCATGACCGGGAAGGCGGCCAAGGCGCTGGGCGGGCTGGTGGCGCAGTTCGACCGCTGGCACGCGGCGCTCGCCGCGCCCGGCGCCGACCATGTGGCGATCGCCGGGCAGATGCTGGACGAGAGCGGCTACACCGCCATGTGGCAGGCCGACAAGTCGCCGGACGCGCCGGGGCGGCTGGAAAACCTCAAGGAACTGGTGCAGGCGCTGGAGGAGTTCGAGAACCTGCAGGGTTTCCTCGAGCATGTCAGCCTGATCATGGACAACGACAGCGAGGAAGCCGGCGCGAAGGTCTCGATCATGACGCTGCACGGCGCCAAGGGGCTGGAGTTCCCGTGTGTCTTCCTGCCGGGCTGGGAGGATGGCCTCTTCCCCTCGCAGCGCAGCATGGACGAGTCGGGCATGAAGGGGCTCGAGGAGGAGCGGCGGCTGGCCTATGTGGGCATGACCCGGGCCGAGGAGCACCTGACCATCAGCTTCGCCGCCAACCGGCACAAATACGGCCGCTGGGAATCCTCGTTGCCCTCGCGCTTCATCGACGAACTGCCGCCGGAGCATGTGGAGGTGCTGACCCCGTCGGGGCTCTATGGCGGCGGCTACGGCGCGGCGGCCACCGCGGCGGCGCAGGGTTCGGTGCTGGAGGAACGCGCCGCCCAGGCCTCGACCTACAACTCGCCGGGCTGGCAGCGCATGGCGGCCCGGCGCGGCACCCACGGCCTCGGCCAGCCGCGCGAGGCGCGCAACCTGGTGATCGACGCCCAGGCCGCCAGCCGCTTCGAGACCGCCACCCGGGTCTTCCACCAGAAGTTCGGCTATGGCCGGATCACCGGGATCGAGGGCGACAAGCTGACGGTCGCCTTCGAGAAGGCGGGCGAGAAGAAGGTGCTCGCCGCCTATGTCACCGAGGCCGGCAAGCCCGACGCGGCGGACGACGTGCCGTTCTGAGGCGCGCCGCCCGTGGCCGGTCAGGCAGGAACCCGGGCCGCCCGGCCGGGATTGGCCGACCAGCCCATGATCATCCGCACCGGAATCCCCAGCCCCGGCAGGGCCGCGGCCATCGCCCGCCAGTCCGGGTTCCTGGTCGCGATCGGCGTCAGGAAGAAGAACATCGCGTTGATCAGCACATGGTCCGGGAAGATGATGTCCAGGAAGGTGAAGGTGCCGATGTGGAACAGGATCAGGATGATCCCCCAGGCCCGCAGCAGCACCGGCCGGAAGATGATGAAGATCGCCACCAGCTCGACATAATAGAGCCCGACATACATCGGCCAGCCGAGCAGCGGCCAGTTGATCACCAGACCGCCCCACAGCGGGTCGGAGTTCGTCCACATGGCCCGGGTCACCACGGTCTTCGTCATGGCGTAGGGCGAGAAGCCGCCGAATTCGCCGGTCACCAGCTGGAGGAAGGCAGTGCTGCACTTCCAGAGGCCCGACAGCGAATAGAACAGCAGGATCAGGCCCGCGGCGGCGGCGATGGCGGTCAGGAACTGTACGCGCGCGGCGCGCGACACGCGCAAGGTGTCATAGCTGCCGTTCGGCAGGAACCACAGGCAGACGGAAATCCAGAACCACTCATGGAAGCCGTGGTTGATGGCGCCGAACGAGCTGGAATGGGCGGCATGCTGAAGCAGCGCGACGCTGACCAGGATGCGCATCGGCAGGTAGCGCCAGAAGATGATCCCGCCGACCCCGGCGACGATGAAGAGGTTCGACAGGATGAACGCCCCGGCCTGGGTTCCCGCGTATTCGAGCCACCAGAGCGGCCACAGCAGGTCCATGGTCTCGACCGGGGGCATCGGCCAGAAGCCGCGGGCCGCCGAGTAGAACTTGAACAGCGACAGCACGTAGAACATTTGCACCAGCAGATGCGCGCGGTCGAACATCGCGGCATGCTCGCGCCAGCGGGGAGCCTCGGCGCATGGTCCGCGGAGGAAGCGGAAAACGCGCTTCGGGAACTTGCTCTGAGCGATCATTTGCGGTCACCGGTGCTGTAGGATGCCATTTCGACCTTCTCGATGATCTTCCCGGCCAGCCGGCCGGTGTGCCATCGCTCCAGCGGCTCGAAGACGACGAAAACGATGTTGTAGTCGACGCGGCTCGGTCCGGCGAGGTAGCGGTCCTCGATCACCGCCCGCAGGTCGTCCAGCCGGTCCGGATCGTGTTCGCGGGCCGAGACGACGTCGCTGGCGGCCTTGATGATCCCGGGATCGCGCGCGCCGGCGAAGGAGAAGATGTGGCCGAGCTCGTAGAAGTTCTTCGGCGGATCGAAGACCTGGTCGTCGACCCGCACGATATCGACCTCGTAGCCCCAGGCGTTCTCCCACACATAGGTGAACAGCGACCACGAGAAGACCGGGAAGACTTCCTTCCGCTCGTGGAACGACATGCCCATGCTGGCTACCAGCGAATAGGCCAGGAACAGCAAGAAAAAAGCGTTCTTGCGAAAGTTCAGGCCTTCCAGCGTGTATTTCTTCATTTGCAACCTGCCTGTAGTTTCCCACATCCTGCGCAGGGGAGAACCAACTCGCGGTTACGCAACGGAAAAACAGTAAGTAGTTCTGCGCCGGTGATGCTTGTCGTTTGCCGGATTGTAGGGTTTCCACCAAAATACAACGCGCTCGATCCGCGCATTTTGGCGATAGATACGAAGCTGCCCCAGTCCATCACGGCCGTATTTATTGATGCTTCTGACGTTATCATGCAGGCCTGCGGCAAATCGGTCAATTCAATATCGGGAACTGCTATATTTCGTCGCACCCTGCAACCGATGGCGGGAGCCGGATCGCCGCGGCGGAGCGCTCGTCCTCACGGCTTGACATCGCCCGGGCTCCGCTCAAGTGTCGCTTCCCATGTATGATTTCCGCCCCGTGGGCCATGTGATGGGCCGCCTGATCATCGTGCTCGGTGGCTCGATGATCCTGCCCTTGCTGCTGGACCTGCTGGACCGCAACGGCAATGTGGCCGGCATGGTCCTGGCGGCGTTCCTGACCATGGCCGCCGGGCTGGCGCTGGCGATGAGCACAAGGCAGGGCGAGTTCGGTGGCCTGACCCGGCCGCAGGCGTTTCTGCTGACGGTGCTGGTCTGGCTGGTGCTGCCGGTCTTCGGTGCGCTGCCGTTTTCGTTCGGCGCCCCTGGGGCGGCCTATGTGGACGCCTATTTCGAAGCCATGTCGGGGCTGACCACCACCGGCGCCACGGTTTTCACCGGCCTGGACGAAATGCCGCGCGGAATGCTGTTGTGGCGGGCGCTGCTGCAGTGGTTCGGTGGTCTGGGCATCGTCATCGTCGCCATCGTCTTCCTGCCGATGATGCGGATCGGCGGCATGCAGTTCTTCCGGTCCGAATCCTTCGACCTGTCCGGCGACGTGATGCCGCGCGCGACCGAGATCGCGGCGTCGCTGTTCTATGTCTATCTCGCGATCAGCATCGGCTGCGTGCTGGCCTATTCCGCCGCCGGGATGACCGGCTTCGACGCGCTGGCCCATGCCATGACCACGGTGTCGACCGGGGGGTTCGGCACCTATGACAGCGGCTTCGAGAATTTCAGCGCCTCGGCCCATTACGTGGGCATCCTGTTCATGTGGCTGGGCGCGCTTCCCTTCATCCGCTTCGTCCAGCTCGCCCGCGGCAACACCCGCGGCATTCTGCACGACAGCCAGATCCGGGCCTTCCTGACGCTGGTCCTCGCGGTCAGCGCGGTGATGGTGGTCTGGCTGGTGGCACATGATCACCATCCCTTCGCCGACGCGGTCCGCGAGGCGCTGTTCAACGTCACCTCGACGATGACCGGCACCGGCTATGCGTCCGACCCCTACGACCAGTGGGGGGCGTTGCCGGTGGCGCTGTTCTTCGTGATCCCGTTGATCGGCGGCTGCACCGGATCGACCTCGTGCTCGGCCAAGGTCTTCCGCTACCAGGTGCTGAGCGCGGCGCTCCTGGTGCAGATCCGGCGCATTCACTCGCCGCACGGGGTGTTCCCGCTGCGCTACCAAGGCCGCCCGGTCGAGCCGGAGGTGGTCTCGTCGATCATGGGCTACTTCTTCGTCTTCGTCTGCTGCCTGTCGATCTGGTCGATCCTGCTGTCGCTGCTGGGGCTGGACACCATCACCGCGATCTCGGCCTCGGTGGCGTCGCTGGGAAATGTGGGACCCGGCCTCGGCCCGGTGGTCGGGCCGTCGGGTAACTATGCAAGCCTGCCCGACACGGCGAAATGGCTGCTGTCGCTGGGGATGCTGCTCGGGCGGCTCGAGTTCCTCAGCGTGCTGGTGCTGTTCATGCCGGTTTTCTGGCAGCGTTAGGATGCGAGCCGGCGGGCTGGGTCCGCCTTCGGGTCTGGAATAATAAACCGAGCGCAAGACCCGGATGACGGTTTCGAGCCCAGACTGACAAATGCTGCGCGGCGTTCGAACGGCGGCAAGGACGGGAAAACCGGACGCTCAGATTTCGTGCGCTACGCGTATTCCTGACCCGACTCGGACATTCAAGGCACAAGGTAGCGACGTACATGGACTCTTTCTGAGGAGCAGTCGTGGACTGTGGCGACGCCTTGAAGGAGCCGCGCCCAAGGCGTAGAATCAAATCTTAGTGTGGGTGGGGCCGGAGACCGGTCGATGATCGCCGCAAGCAAAGACAAACCCAACTCCGAAACCGCCGCGAATGCGAACCTAGTCTTCGTCGAGCAGGCGCCCCATGAAGAGGGGTTCGCCGCGCACTTCAAGCAGCATATCAAGCCAAAGCTACTCAAGATTGAGGAAACCTACCAGAAAACTCGTGCCGAATACAGGATACGGTGCGGGCTTGCTCTGGGGGCTCTCGCGATTGCCGTCATGATAGCTATTGTATTGTTTCGGCAAAATGCGGATGGGAAGGTAATCGGATTGTTGGCAATTGGGGCCCTGGTTGCGGGAAATAAGATTTACAACTGGGTAATGGAGCCAATCGAGGATATTACAGCAAATCGTAAGCAAACCATCATTCCGGAGGTGCTGAATTTCATTGGGGATTTTCGTTACATAAATAATGGCAAAATTTCGGATGGCACTCTCAAATATATGGGTCTCTTCGATTACTGGGATAAATATAAAAGCGAGAACCTGATCACAGGCAGTTATTACGACAGAGACTTTCAGTTTGCCGAGGCTGAGCTGTCGGATGAAAGCGGCGACGGCATTTCGCAGGTGTTCAAAGGCTGGCTATTTGTCTTGAAGATGCCCTCGAAATTGAAAAGAACGATTGCGATTGGGCAGAAAGGAAAGGTGTCAAAGTGGCTGAGCGACATGTTCGGATCAAGCAAGGGCCTGCACGAAATTCCGTTTGAAGACGACCGGATCAGAGAGAGATATGATATCTATTCAACGGACGTGTTGGAAGCACATCGGCTCGTCACACCAAAGTTGATTGACGCCATTCAGAAACTCGGCAACCTGCGCGGCGGTTCATCCATAGAGTTCGGGGTTGGCGGTGATTTGTTTCTCCTGAAGCTCGCCACGAACCGCAATCTTTTCGAGCCGGTCACAGAGAGAGATTCTGGCCTGACGACGGAGGACACTCGCCGGTTCCTCGAGGAGTTGCACGAGGTTCTCGTGATCATCGAAGCGCTGGCAGTGGCGACTGATCCGCGGAGCGATGAGCCAACAAGCAATCTGCCAAATCCCAAATGAACCGAGTGTCGCTGATGCCCAGGAATGACAAATCGGGCACTTTCTCGACATAGCCCCTACGGCAACATTCGGGGTCAAACCGGACCTCCGAACTCTTCGGCCAAATGGCAGGTTGGTCCCGCACTGCTGACCTTTAGCCGAAGCAGATCTTTGGGTCCTGACCCTACAGCGCCTCCTCCAGCCGGTCGGTCGCCGGGGGCGGGGTGCGGCTGAGTGCCGAGATCTCGGCCCGGAACTCCGGCGTCATCGCGATCCCGAGCGCATCCAGCGACGGCTGAAGCTGGTCGAGATTGCGGGCGCCGACGATCGGGCAGGTGACATCCGGATTGGCGGCGACCCAGGCGACCGCCAGGCTGACCGGGTGGTGACCGTGCCGGGCCGCCAGTTCCGAGAAGTCCCCGGCGGTCCGGTAGACCCAGTCCTCGGAATAGCGCCCGGCATATTCCGGATTGGTGACGATGCGGGCGCCCTCGGGCCGCTTGCCGGGGCCGTACTTGCCGCTGAGCAGCCCGCCGCCGACCGGGCTGTAGGTGATCACCCCCAGCCCCTCGGCCCGGGCCAGCGGCAGGATCTCGGCCTCGACCTGGCGCTTGACCAGGCTGTACATCGGCTGGATCACGTCGAAGCGGGCCCAGCCGCGCCGCTCGGAGATGCCGAGGCCCTTGGCGATCTGCCAGGCGGCGTAGTTCGAGGCGCCCAGATGCAGCACCTTGCCGGCGCGCACCAGATCCTCCAGCGCGCGCAGCGTCTCCTCCAGCGGCACGGTCCTGTCCCAGCGGTGCATGAACAGCACCTCGACCCGGTCGGTGCCGAGCCGCTTGAGGCTGGCCTCGACCGCGCGGGTGATGTGGCGCCGGTTGCCCCCGGTGGCGTTGATGTCCGGACCCATGGGGTTGAAGCACTTCGTGGTGACGATCAGGTCGTCGCGCTCATGCGCCATCAAGCGGCCCAGCATCTCCTCGGCCTTGCCCTTGGAATAGGCGTCGGCGCAGTCGAAGAAGTTGATCCCGCGCTCGCGGCAGGCCGCATACATGGCGCCCGCGGCGGCCTCGTCGGCCTCGCGCCCGAACGACATGGTGCCGAAGCAGAGTTGCGAGACCTTGAGCCCGGTGCGGCCCAGCAGCTTGTAGTCCATGTCCATTCTCCCGAGGGCGCGATGACGACCGGTGGGACACTAGCGCAACCGCTCGGGCACCGCCATCGGCGCCCTCTCCGCAGAGCGGAAACGGGGCTGCGCCCGGCGGGCATGCCTGCTAGAGAAAAACGGCGGCGGAATGGGAGCCTGGCATGACGGCGGCGATTGTCGTGATCCTGAGGGTGATCGGGCTGATCTGGGCCATCGGGTCGGTCTTCATCATGCGCAACGCCCGGGCCGCGGGGGATTCCGATGCGGCGCGCTGGGTCTTCGTCGGCGGTGTGCTGACCTTCGCGGCGGGCCTCCTGCTGGCCGCGGCCAGCCGCTGGGCGGTGCTGCCGGCGGTGCTGCTGGCGGTGCAGCAGGCGCTGTTCCACTGGCGCCAGGCAAAGCTGATGCCCCCCGACGCGCCGCGGCCGAACCCGGCCCATGTGGCCATCGCGACGATGGTGGCGCTGGCGGCGGCGATCCTGGCCGCCAAGGGCGCGCTGATCTGATCCGCGCCCGCTGCCGGACCGGGCGCGGGCCTCAATGCGCCATCAGCACCGGAATTTCGCTCTGGTACAGCACGTCGCGGGTGACGCCTCCGAACAGGCTCTCGCGCAGGCGCCAGTGGCCGTAGCCGCCCATCACGATCAGGTCGGCGCCGCAATCGGCGGCATGGGTCAGCAGCCGGTCGGCGATGCCCTGGCCGGCGCGGGGAAGCTGGTCGACGGCCACCGGCACGCCGTGGCGCGCCAGCGCGGTGGCCAGATCGGCGCCCGGTTCCTCGCCATGGGCGGCGGGGCCGGTCTCGGGGTCGACCATGGCGATATGGGCCCGCTCGGCCCCGGCGATCAGCGGCAGGGCGTCGGCGACGGCACGGGCCGCCTCGCGCCGCGGCGCCCAGGCGATCATCACCCGCTTGCCGAAGGCGCCGCCGCGCCAGGCGTTGGGAACCACCACCAGCGGCCGGCCGGATTCGAACAGCATCCCCTCGAAGATGCGGGTCAGCAGCGGGTCGATCGGCCCGTTCGATGGCTGGCCGACCAACGAGAGATCGGCATAGCGGGCGTGGCGGGCGACGATTTCGGACAGCGCGGCGGGGGTGCCGGTGGCCCATCGCGTGTCGGCCCTGGTCCCGGCAGCGGACATGGCGCTGGCGGCGGCGGCGGCGGTGTCGCGGGCCAGGGACTCGGCGCGCTCGATATCGGCGAGATAAGCGTCGGCGGCCACCTCACTGCCGATCCCGTAGTAATAGGCAGGCTGCTCCAGCAGCGCCAAGGCGGTCAGATGGGCGCCGAGCTTGCCGGCGAATACGATGGCGGTATCCAGACGCGAGGCCGAGGCTTCCGAATCATCGGCGAAAACAAGCAGGGTCTTGAAGGGCATCGAACGGTCTCCTCCCAGCGCTTTGTGGCCATTACTGGCTGCATTGTCGTGCAGGCGAATCGGCCGCGCCTTGCGCGGGATCAAACCGGTGCGTGCCGCGCGCAGCTAGGATGCGCGCGGGAAATCGGAGCGGATCGATGCGGGCGATGGTTCTGAGGCGGCAGGGCGCGCCGCTGCGGATGGAGGAGATCGAGGCGCCCACGCCGGGGCCGGGGCAGGTCGCGATCGCGGTCTCGGCCTGCGGGGTCTGCCGCACCGACCTGCATGTGGTCGATGGTGACCTGACCGCGCCCAAGCTGCCGCTGGTGCCGGGCCACGAGATCGTCGGCCGGGTCCGCGCGCTGGGGGCGGGGGTCACGGGCCTGGCGCCGGGCGACCGGGTCGGGGTGCCCTGGCTGGGTCATACCTGCGGGCAATGCTCCTACTGCCGCCGGGGCGACGAGAACCTTTGCGACGCGCCGGGCTTCACCGGCTACACGCTGGACGGCGGCTATGCCGAGCGCTGCGTCGCCGACGCGGATTACGTGTTCCGCCTGCCGGACGGGTCGCCCGAATCCCTTGGCGACGCCGAGCTGGCGCCGCTGCTCTGCGCCGGGCTGATCGGCCACCGGTCGCTGAAGATGGCGGGCGAGGCCGAGCGGCTGGGGATCTACGGTTTCGGGGCCGCTGCCCATATCGTCGCCCAGGTGGCGCGCTGGCAGGGGCGGCGGGTCTTCGCCTTCACCCGGCCGGGCGACCGGGCGGCGCAGGACTTCGCGCTGAAGCTGGGGGCGGAATGGGCCGGAGGCTCGGACGAGGCGCCGCCCGAGGAACTGGATGCGGCAATCATCTTCGCGCCCGTCGGCGCGCTGGTGCCCGCCGCGCTCAGGGCGGTGCGCAAGGGCGGCACCGTGGTCTGCGGCGGCATCCACATGAGCGAGATTCCCGCCTTCCCCTACGCCATCCTCTGGGGCGAGCGGCGCCTGCTGTCGGTGGCCAACCTGACCCGCGCCGACGCCGAGGAGTTCCTGGAACTCGCGCCGCGGGCGGGCATCCGGACCGAGATCGAGACCTTCCCGCTGGCCGATGCGAACCTGGCGCTCGACCGGCTGCGGCGCGGCCGCTTGACCGGTGCCGCGGTGCTCCTTACCTGATCCGCAATAGATTGACCCGCATCAAGGCGGGAAACTGCAGCCCGGATAGGCTGGCGGGGTCCGTCTTCGAGAGGAACCGGCCGTGGCAATCGAGCGCAAGCATCAGTTCAACCTGTGGTACGCGGTCATGGCCATGTTCGCGGTGCTGATGTTCCAGAGCCTGTGGCAGTCCACCGCTCCGGTCGAGCGCATCCCCTATTCCACCTTCGAGACCCTGCTCGAGGACGGCGCCATCGCCCGGGTCAAGGTGGGCTCGGACGAGCTGCAGGGCGACTACACCACCGCGCGCGACGGCCGCACCGGCTTCGTCACCACCCGGGTCGACGAGGACATCGCGGCCAAGCTTGCGGCGCACGGGGTCGAATATGCCGGTGCCATCGAGCGCACCTGGTTCACCGACCTCCTGTCCTGGATCCTGCCGGTGCTGCTGTTCTTCGGCCTGTGGATGTTCTTCTTCCGCAAGATCGCCGAGCGCCAGGGCATGGGCGGGATGATGTCGGTCGGGCGCTCGCGCGCCAAGGTCTATGTGGAAAAGGACACCAAGGTGACGCTCGACGACGTCGCCGGGGTCGACGAGGCCAAGGAGGAACTGGCCGAGATCATCGAGTTCCTGAAGAACCCGGAGGAGTACAGCCGCCTGGGCGCGCGCATCCCCAAGGGCATCCTGCTGGTCGGCCCGCCCGGCACCGGCAAGACCCTGCTGGCCCGCGCCGTGGCGGGCGAGGCGGGGGTGACCTTCTTCTCGATCTCGGGCGCCGAGTTCGTCGAGATGTTCGTCGGCGTCGGCGCCGCGCGGGTGCGCGACCTGTTCGAGCAGGCCCGCGGCGCCGCGCCCGCGATCATCTTCATCGACGAGCTGGATGCGCTGGGCCGGGCGCGCGGCGCCTCGACCCCCATCGGCGGCCATGACGAGCGCGAGCAGACGCTGAACCAGCTCCTGAACGAGCTCGACGGGTTCGATCCGTCCATCGGCGTCGTGCTGCTGGCCGCGACCAACCGGCCCGAGATCCTGGACCCGGCGCTGCTGCGCGCCGGCCGCTTCGACCGGCAGGTGCTGGTCGACAAGCCCGACCGCACCGGGCGGGTGGCGATTCTGAAGGTCCACATGAAGAAGGCGAAGATCGCCACCGACGTGGACCCCGACCAGATCGCCGCGCTGACCACCGGCTTCTCGGGCGCGGACCTCGCCAACCTGGTCAACGAGGCGGCGCTGCTGGCGACCCGGCGCAAGGGCAAGGCGGTGACCATGGACGACTTCACCAGCGCCATCGAGCGCATCGTCGCCGGGCTGGAGAAGCGTAACCGGCTGATGAACCCGAAGGAGCGCGAGATCGTCGCCCATCACGAGATGGGCCACGCGCTGGTCTCGCTGGCGTTGCCGGGCAGCGACGTGGTGCACAAGGTCTCGATCATCCCGCGCGGTGTCGGCGCGCTGGGCTATACCATCCAGCGGCCCACCGAGGACCGCTTCCTGATGACCCGCGAGGAGCTGGAGAACAAGATCGCCGTGCTGCTCGGCGGCCGGGCCGCCGAGAAGCTGATCTTCGACCACACCTCTACCGGGGCCGCCGACGACCTGGCCAAGGCCACCGACATCGCCCGGGCCATGGTCACCCGCTACGGCATGGACGAGGCGCTGGGCCATGCCGCCTACGACCGCGACCGGGCGCCCTTCCTCGGCGTGCCCGAGGAGATGATGCCCAGCCCCCGCCGCTTCAGCGAGGCGACCGCGCAGCAGATCGACGCGGGCGTCAAGACGATCCTGGACGCCGCCTTCGCCCGGGCGCTGAAAAGCCTGACCGCTAACCGTAAGCTGCTGGTGGAAACCGCCGCCGATCTGCTGGAGCGCGAAACCCTGACCGCCGAGGACCTGGAACCGGTGCGCATGCGCCTGAAGCCCGCCGGCCGCGGCGACCGCGCAACAAGGGCGGCAGGCTGACGGGAAACGGTCGACCGGGGCGCCGCGCCGGGTTAATAAGCCCGACGAGTAGCCGGAGCGGAGCGTAGTAGATGTCCCAGTCCCCCGTCATCAGCCATGAAGAGGCCCTGAAGCTGCACCGGGCTGGCGACCTGCCCGCCGCGCGCGCCGCCTACGACGAGTTGGCCGCCGAGAACCCGCAGGATGCCGACCTGCTGGGGCTGATGGGCGTGCTGGCGATGCAGGAGGAGCGCATCGCGGACGCCGAGGCGCTGCTCCGCCGGGCCGTCGAGGCCGGCGGCGGCGCGCGCATCAAACTGCGCAACCTGAACAACCTGGTGGCTCTGTTCAAGAAGACCGGGGACGTCGAGGCAATCAAGGCGGTCCTGGCTGGCGGGTTCCCCGACTGGCCCGAGGGTGCGGTGCCGGATTCGGTCGAGCGGAGCACCGTGCTGTCGCTCTGCGAGGCGGCGCTGGCGCTGGACCAGCCGGCGGCGGGCTGGCGGCTGCTGATGCAGGCGATCCCCAACCATTTCGGCGACCTGCACGCGACAACCCTGGCCGGGCTGCTGCTGCATGCGCAAAAGCGATACGAGGCGGCGATAATGCCGCTGGAGATCGCCGCCGCCGCCGCGCCCAGAAGCCGCGACATCATGCTGGCGCTGGCGCACTCGCAGAAGGAGGCGGGGCAGAAATCCGCCGCGGCCGAGACCTACCGCCGAATGTACCACAGATGGCGGGTCTTCTCCGGCAAGGCCTTGCCCACCCAGCGGGCATCCGTGCTGGTGCTGAACCCGTTCCTTTCCACGATCGAGAACGCCCGGTACGGGATGCGCGGGTTCCACTTCCGGGGGAACTACGCGGCCGAGATCAGCGGTGCCCTGAGCGCGGAATACCGGTTCCACTCGCTGCTGGTCGATCCGCCCGACCACGACCTGCCCGAGCGCCTGCCGGAGGCCGAGCTGCTGATGAACAACGTCGTCAATGCCGAGGCGATGAGGGTCCCGGGCTGCACCGAGGCGGTGACCGACATCGTCGCGAGGATCGGGTTGCCGGTGATCAACGCGCCCGCGGATGTCGTGCTCACGACCCGCCAGAACAACGCGATTCTGCTGAGCGATGTACCCAACCTGAAGGTCCCGCAGATCCGGCGCTACCGCCTCGGCCGCGGCTCGCCCGAGACCATCGCGGCGGATATCGCGGCGAATTTCGAGTTTCCGGTGATCCTGCGGAGACCGTTCGCCCAGGCGAGCACCAAGTCGCTGCTGCTGGAAGACAGCGAGAAGACCGCCGTGCTGCTGCACGATGCCGCCGCCGTCGCCGCCCATGTCCGGCGCTCGATGTGGCCGGAATTCTACGCGATCCAGTATGTCGACCTCAGGCGGCCCGACAGTTTCTTCCGCAAGATACGCTGCATCTTCGTCGGCCAGGAGGTCATCGTCGCGCAGGCCGCCATGTATTCCGAGTGGATGGTGAGTGGCTGGCGCAACCGGCCCGAGGGCATGGCCTTCTACCGGGCGAACCCCGACGTGATCGACGAATGCAACAGGATCGTCCTGAACCCGGAGAGGGAGCTGGGCGCCGAGGCCGTCCGCACCCTGGAGGCGATCCGCGCCCGCATTCCGCTGGACCTTTTCGGGATCGATTTCGACGTCGACCGCGACGGCCGCGTCGTGTTCTTCGAGGCGACAGCCGCGATGGTCTTCTACGGCCATCATCGCACCATCGACCAGGATCTGATGCATCCCGAGGCCGTCATCCACCGCATCGACGAGGCCTTCCACAAGCTGGTCGCGCGAAAGATCGCCGAGGGGCCGAAACTGCTGCAATGATCAGGGTCACCGACGACATTGCCATCGCCGAATGGGAACTGAGCGAGAGCTTCCAGCGCGCCTCGGGCCCCGGCGGGCAGAACGTCAACAAGGTCGAGACCGCGGTGGTGTTGCGCTTCGAGGCCGCGCGCTCGCCCAATCTGCCCCCGCCGGTGAAGGCGCGCCTGAAGCGGCTGGCCGGGCGGCGCTGGACCGCGGACGGCGCGGTGGTGATCCAGGCCGACCGTTTCCGCAGCCAGCCCCGCAATCGCGAGGACGCATTGGAGCGGCTGGTGGACCTGATCGCCAGGGCCGCCGTCGCCCCGAAACGCCGCATTCCCACCCGCCCGACCCTGGGCGCCAGGCGCCGGAGGCTGGAGGCCAAGACCCAGCGCGGCGAGGTCAAGCGCCTGCGCGGGCGGCCCGAGGATGCGGAATAGAGGCGCCTACTCGGCCTTGATCAGCGTCTTCAGATAGCTCCGGTCCTCGTCGTTCCAGTCCCCGGGGTCCTCGCCATGGGCGAGCCTGGCATGGGTCTCCATCAGCTTCCAGACTTCGTCCTCGGTCTCGGCTCGGACAAAACCGGGGCAGGCTTCCATGCCGGGATAGTCCTTGCAGGCGTAGGAATGGGCCATCGTTGTCTCCTTCTTCGGATGGATCAGAATTCAGGGAACGACTTCAGCGCCTCGTCCAGCTTTACCCACGGCATCTTGGTCGAGACCCAGATGTCGACCGTGGGCTTGGCGAGAGAGGGGTCATCCAGCGTTGAGGCGGTGACTGAGACCTGGCCGGGCCAGCCTTTCTCGATGACGCAAGTCAGCGAGCTGCCGCAATTACCGCAGAAACCGCGTTCGACGCCGGGCGAGGTCTCGCAAATCTTGATTCCGCCTTTGATGACTTCGAAGTTTTCCTTCTTCACGCCGACCCAGGTGCTGAACGCCCCGCCGGTCGCCTTGACGCAGGACGGGCAGTGGCAGTTGCCCGACCACTCCGGGTCGGATTTCAGCCGGTAGCGTATCGCGCCGCACAGGCAGCCGCCGTCATGCGCCTGTTTCCCCTGATTTCCGGCCATGAGCGTGCCCCCCCGATTCACCAGCGCCCCTGCGGCGCGACATTGACATCATTGGCCAGAACCTGCTTTGAATCGACTCAGAAAAAAATCAGAGATGTAAGAAAACCTGACATATGGACTGGTCCGGAATGCCCTCGCTGAACGGCTTGCGCGCTTTCGCCACCGTGGCGGAGACTGGCAGCTTTTCCAGCGCGGGAACGGCATTGAACGTCAGCCACGCCGCCGTCAGCCAGCAGGTCCGGGCGCTGGAGGAGCGCCTGGGGGTGACGCTGGTCACCCGCCAGGGGCGCGGCGTCGCGCTGACTGCCGAGGGCGTGGCTCTGGCCCGCGACCTGTCGGCGGGCTTCGCCACGATCCGCCGCGGGGTCGAGACCCTGACCGGCGCCGATGCGTGGCGGCCGGTGCAGGTCACCATGTCGCCCGCCTTCGCGGTGAAATGGCTGATGCCAAGGATCACCGACTTCCAGCAGCGAAACCCGGACGTGACGCTGATGCTGAACCCGACCGGGCAGGTTGTCGAACTCGCGCCGGGGGGTGTCGACGTCGCGATCCGCTTCGGCCGCGGCGAATGGCCGGGACTGGAGGTGACGCCGCTGATACTGCCAGCGCTGGTGGTGTTGGGCGCACCTGACCTGATCGGATCGCGAGACCCCGCCGATCCATCGACATTCACCGATCTTCCGTGGCTGCAGGAGCTTGGCACCAACGAGGTCGGCGACTGGATGGCGCGCCGCGGGATCGACCCGGTCGAGCCGCCGAAGATCGTCCACATGCCGGGGAACCTGATCATGGACGCGCTTCTTCGGGGCGACGGCCTGACCTATACTCCGCGGGTCTTCCACGAGGCCGACATCGCGGCGGGGCGGCTGGTCGAACTGGCGTCCGAGACCGATGTCGGCGGCTTCTACATCGTCACCCGCCCCGGCGTGAAGCGTCCGGCGGTGAAGATCTTCCTGTCCTGGCTGAAGGCCCATGCCGCCGGGGTGCGGCCTATGCGGCCTATGCGGTGTCCGACCTGACCAGCGCCTTGTAGAGCTCCCTGATCCGCAGCGTCACCGGGCCGGGGCCGTCGCTGATCCGGCGCCCGTCGATCTCGACCACCGGGGTCTGGGCGCCGAAGGTGCCGGTGATGAAGGCCTCTTGCGAGCCGTAGGTCTCGACCAGCGAGAAGTTCTTCTCGAACACCGGAATCCCGTTGTCGCGGCACAGCCGGATCACGTTGGCCCGGGTGATCCCGGGCATGCAGTAGTCGCCGGTCGAGGTCCAGGCCTCGCCGCGCCGGACGATGAAGAAGTTGCAGGAATTGGTGGTGTTGACGAAGCCGTGGATGTCCAGCATCAGCGCCTCGTCGGCGCCGGCCTTCTGGGCCGCGATCCCGGCCAGGATGCAGTTCAGCTTGGAATGCGAGTTCAGCTTCGGGTCCTGGGTCATCGGCAGCCCGCGCAGATGCGGCACCGTGAACAGCCGGATGCCGCGCCGCACCGTCTCGTCCGAGGGGGTCGAGTGCTCCATGATGATGACCATGGTCG